>NZ_JBYNDP010000171.1:0-6335 GCF_059783535.1 Tateyamaria sp.
CGAATCGGGTTCGGCTGCGATCACCTCTTCTGCTTCTGCTTCTGCTTCTGCTTCTACAGGTGCATCAGATTGGTCGGATTCGAGGCGGGCAAGGATGTCGCCAATATCGTCCTCGTCGTCATCGGCTGTGTCAGCCCGTTCGTCCTGAGCCGCTTCGATATCTTCTGCTGCAGAGGTACGGACATCTTCTGCCGTGGCGTCTTCGTCGACCGCTTCAGTGATGTCTTCGAAATCGACGGCCGGGGCAAAGGCTTCGGCATGTTCGTCTTCGAACATCTCTTCGTCTTCTACCTCGTCCTGGCTTTGCGATACGACGGCGCGGATGCGCTGCAGTTTTGCCGCAATGCTGTCAGGCGCCGCATCGGCCATGGCGGCCGTGGTCGTGTCGTCGACCAATTCGGCTTCGACAGGGGTTGCCTCGACGGTCGATTGGGCAAAGAATTCTTCGGCTTCGGCTTCGGCTTCGGCTTCGGCTTCGGCTTCGGCTTCGGCTTCGGCTTGAAGATCGACCTCAACATCCGCTTCTACAAGATCGACGTGATCGTCGTCAGCGTTGTCTTCTGCGGCCGCGTCTTCATCCAGTGCGACAGCGTCAGTCGCCGCTTCGTTCACCTCATCCGCGATCTGCACATCGCTGTCGGTGGCTTCCTCAAACACCGGTGCCGGTGTTTCGGCCTTGGGTGCGGGCGCGACAATCGGGGCTGCCGCTGCGGCAAGCGCAACTGGCGATGCGGCGCTGGCTTCGGGTTGCTGCGTTTCCGCGCTGAGAACAATCCGGCCTTCCTGCTCGCGTGCTTCCACGCGGCGCGAAATCTCGCGCTCGGCAATGCGTGCTAGCATCTCTGCATCGGGCTGTGGGGGCTCGGCCCCGAAATACCTGTCATCGGACGCCAGATCGCGGAAATACTCCGCAATCGCCTTCATGGTGCCGAAACTGTCGTCGAATCCTTCCAACGTGCACGAAAAGGTACCGTAGGAGACTGTTAAAATTTTATTATTATTCATCATCGGATGCTCGTCCTCTGCTGATATGCAAAGGTCGTCCTATGTGGCGCGGCGGGCCAAAGCGGCCCGAATCTGTGCCGGTGAGGGTATCATTTCGTGGCGACATTGTGATCTGTTTCCAAAAATTGCATTAATCCGGCATGACTTCCCCGATTGTTTACAGTTCTGAGCCCGTTGCATTGTTTGGCGGTGGCGAGGCCACTTTGGCCGATGTGGCAGAGGTGCAGGCGCTGTCCGGCCCTTGTGTTGCAGCGGATGGAGGGGCGCAGATTGCCCTTGAGGCGGGCATAAGTCTGGATGCTGTGATCGGTGATTTCGACTCGGTCACGGCGGATATTTTGCGCAAGGTGCCGGCGGATCGTCAACATCATATCGCAGAGCAGAACAGCACCGATTTCGACAAGGCGCTGCGCCATATTTCCGCCCCGGTGGTGCTGGCCGCCGGCTTTTTAGGAGGGCGGGTAGATCACCAGCTGGCCTGTTTTACGGTTCTGGCGCGTTATGCAGATCGGCCCTGTATTCTGATTGGGCGAGAAGAGATTGTCTTTCTGTGTCCACCGCGCTTGGCCTTGGGGACCCGGCCCGGCGACGTCGTGTCGCTTTATCCGCTGGCGGCTGTGGAGGGCACATCGAAGGGGTTACACTGGCCGATAGACGGCCTCGCGTTTCACCCGACGTCGTCCATCGGCACATCGAACGCGGCGAAAGGTGCTGTCACCCTTAGCATGTCGGATCCCGCGATGATCGTGATTGCGCCGCGCCGCTGCCTGCCAACTCTTACGCAGGCGCTGGTGCAGGCGCCTCAAGCCGCGCGATGGCCCGCTCGCGCAGCACGATATAAAGCCCCGCCGCAATCGTGATACAGATCCCGATGGCAGCCAGCCCGTTGGGCAGGTCGCGGAACACGATGAACCCGATGATCGTGGCAAAGGGGATTTCCAAGTACTGCATCGGGGCCAATGTGGCCGAGGGTGCGTAGCGCAGCGACCACGTCATCAACAGGTGCGCCAGCGTGCCGAGACCGCCGATTGCCAGCAGCAATGTCCATTCAAAGCTGTTCGGAGTGATCAGTTCGATACCCGGCAGGTCGCGCCCTTGCAGCAGATAGACCAGCGGCCCCATGATCACCACAGCCATCACGCCGCTGACCGCTTGCAGGCCAATCGGGTCGGTTTCCTTGGCGATCTGGCGCGTGACCAGCATGAAGACCGAGAAATTCAGGGCGACGAACAGGGGAAGCAGTGCGGGCCAGCCCACTTCAACAAAGCTGGGTTGCACCACCAGAAGTGTGCCAGAGAACCCGACGATGCAGGCCCAGACGCGGCGGCTGCCGACTTCCTCGCCCAGGACGTATTTGCCCAGAAGCATCATGATGAATGGCATGACAAAGGCGATGGCCACGGCATCCGCCAAGGGCAGATACTGTAAAGCCGTGAACATGGCGCCGATCCCGAGTATGTGCAGCACCGTCCGGAACAGGGTCAGCCAAAGCACCCGCCCGTGCATGCGCCACAGCCGTCTGCCGAGCCAGACAATCGGGATCAGGATCACCGCCTGCACGGCGAACCGGACCAGAACAAGCTGGGACAGCGGAACCGATTGCCCCAAGACCTTTGCCACCGCGTCCCCGACAGGGGCAACAATGCAAAAGCCCAGCATCAAAAGGATGCCGAGAAGAGGGCGATCATGGGTCATGGTGCCACGCTACCCGGTGGCGAGCGGAGTGCAACACAAGTATTGAGACTTGGGTGACGCCAATTGGCGTCAGTTCGACTGGTAAACTGCTCCATTGGTCTGCGGATGCACTCTTTGCTGCGCAAATTCGCCCACCCGCCGACCCCGGACCATGGTTCTTTGACCGTCTGTGTGTCGGAATCGCGACTGTATCAACAGTTCGGGACGTTGACGGCGAGCCCGCCGAGTGACGTTTCCTTATACTTCTCACTCATGTCTGCCCCGGTTTGCCGCATGGTTTCGATGCAGGCATCGAGCGGCACCAGATGCGTGCCATCACCGCGCAGGGCAAGGCTGGCGGCACTAACAGCCTTGATCGCGCCCAGCCCGTTGCGCTCGATACAGGGGACCTGCACCAGGCCGCGCACGGGGTCGCATGTCATGCCCAGATGGTGCTCGAGCGCGATCTCTGCCGCGTTCTCGATCTGCTGGGGTGTGCCGCCCATCACAGCGCACAGGCCAGCAGCGGCCATGGCCGCTGCGCTGCCCACTTCGGCCTGACAGCCCGCTTCGGCCCCTGAGATGGAGGCGTTGTATTTCACAAGACCGCCGATGGCGGCAGCGGTTAGCAGGAAATCTTCGATATGTGCTTCGGACGCGCCGGGCACGTGGTCGAGGTAGTAGCGCAAGGTGGCAGGCAGCACACCCGCAGCACCATTGGTCGGGGCCGTGACGACCTGTCCGCCCGCTGCGTTTTCCTCGTTCACGGCCATGGCATAGACGCTCATCCAATCGTTGATCGTGTGCGGCGCCGTCAGGTTCATGCCGCGTTCTTCCATCAGTTTGTCATGGATGCCCTTGGCCCTGCGTTTGACATTCAAACCGCCGGGCAGCGTGCCGTCGGTTGTTAGGCCGCGCGTGATGCAATCGTTCATGACTTGCCACAGCCGCTTTGTGCCCGACCGCAAATGCGGATCGCCGTTGCGGGACACTTCGTTGGCGCGTTTCATGGCTGAAATGGTCTTGCCCGAGCTTTCGGCCATATCAAGCATCTCAGCGGCCGTTTTGAAGGGGTAGGGGACCGGCGCCCCTTCATCCGTTGCCTTGCCAGCGGCCAGCTCCTCTTCGGTCATGACGAAGCCGCCGCCGATTGAGTAAAAGACCTGCTGCAAGGTGACATCGCCCTGCGCATCGGTGGCCATCAGGATCATGCCGTTGGCGTGGCCGGTCAGGGGCGTGTCGTAGTCGAAAATCAGGTCGGTTTTCGGGTTGAAGTGCAGGGCTGGCAGGCCCTCGGGATGAAGTGTGTGCGCGTCTGAGAGTTTCGCCAGCGCTGTTTCTGCCTGGACGTGGTCGTAAGTGTCGGGCACAAACCCAGCCAGACCCAGGATCGTGGCGCGGTCCGTCGCATGCCCGACACCGGTAAAGGCCAGCGACCCATGCAGCGATGCGCGTACGCCTGCGAATTGGAAGGGCGAGGCGCGCATCATGTCAAGGAACCGTGCGGCAGCCACCATCGGACCCATCGTGTGCGACGAGGAAGGCCCGATACCGACCTTGAACATTTCGAAGACGGACAAGAACATCTAAAGTGCAGATCCTTCGGGTGGGTTCGGGCGCTGTGGCGCTGTAAAGGGGGCGGGGCCCAATCCCTCGGCCCGATTGGCGACTTCTGTGGCGGGCCATGCGTCTGCCCGTTTGCAGATGTGGGACAGGTGCGGGCTGTCGGCAAGGGTAAACCAGTCACGATTGGCCGGGCCATAGATCGCGCACCAGCGCAACATGCAGGCCACATAAATATCGATGGCGTTCGGTGTATCGTCGCCAAGGGCTTGGTCGGCGGCCTGTTCAAGGATCGCGAAGTCCTGCATCAAAGCGCGTTGCGCACCTTCGGTGACCGACTGTTTCAGTCCGGGATCGTCACCGACCAATTTGTCCGGGTAGAATAGCAATTGCATGTGCGGGTGCGCCGTGTTGGCGCAAAAGAACAGCCACTTGAGGAAAGCAGCGCGCCCTTCTTCACCAGCCTTGGGGCCAATAACGCCGTGCGTATCGACGAGCCATAGCAGGATCGCGCCCGTTTCGAAAAGAATGCCATCAGGCGTTTCGAGTGTCGGGATCAGGCCGTTCGGGTTCAGCTTGCGATAGGCGGCGCTGCGTTGTTCCTGTTTTGAACGGTCCACAAGGACGGTCGAGTAGGGCAGGCCAATTGTATCAAGCGCCAATCGGATGATCAGCGACGCGTTGTCTGGCGCATAGTGCAGAACGTGGCTCATGCATGCCGTGTACCTTCGACAACGGCGCAAACGATGTCTCAAAACGACCAATTTGTTGGAGAAAAAGCCACGATTAACGACCCGTTTACCTTGGTGCGCTTCCCTGAAGCACGGAGGATTTCAAATGCGCTGGATTCTATTGCTGATGTCGCTGGCGGTCTGTGCGTTGCCATGGCGGGCCACGTTTGCACAGGAATTGTCTGGGCAGGATCTGGTCAATGTGCTGGTTGCGCGGACGCCGGGTATGACACTGGACTGAATGCGCGCGCGCCCTGATGCCTTTGTTCAAGAGGCGGCCGGGCTGATCCTTGGCTATGGCGGGCCGCGCGGATTGACTGCTACGGATATCGAAATGGCAATTGCAGCCGGACAAGCGCGCCTGCGACGATGCGGGGGCGGCTTCTGGTCTGGCATCGAAGCGCGGACACGGTCAGCAATGGCACCGTCCGATGGGCGGAGTTGCGGAGCCATGCAGCCAAACGGGCGGAAGCCGGGATTTCGGAAACGGCCATGACTGTCATGCGCGCGATGATGACCTTTGATCTGAACGGCGATGACCATGTGGTTCTGGATGAGGTGCTGGAGGCGATGGAACTGCTGGGTTCGCCCGCCTGACAGTCTGTTTCCGCTGCGCAGTGCAGCAAATTGCATCCTTTGGGGTCGCAACGACGGGCCCGCGTGCGTATAAGCCCAGCAGCATTTGGGGAGTCGCACACATGTCCGGAGAACTGTCGCCCATCGACAAGGCCAAATTCGTCGCCGCGAAACGCGCCGCCGACTATGTCGAGGATGGAATGCGCGTGGGTCTGGGGACCGGGTCAACTGCCGCCTGGCTGGTGCGCTGCCTTGGCGAACAGGTGCGTGAAGGCGGCTTGCAGTTCAAGGGTGTGCCGACATCGACCCGTACGGCTGATCTGGCCCGCGAGGTCGGGATTGACGTGATCAGCCTGGACGAAGCCAAATGGCTCGACCTCACCATCGACGGCGCGGACGAATTCGATGGCGACCTGAACCTGATCAAGGGCGGCGGCGGTGCGCTCTTGCAGGAAAAGATCGTGGCGACCGCTTCCGATCAAATGGTGGTGATCGCCGATATTGGCAAAGAGGTCGAACATCTGGGGGCCTTCCCGTTGCCTATAGAGGTCATTCCCTTTGGCTGGCAAACGACGCAGGCGCTGGTTGAGGAAACCCTTGTCTCCATGGACGTTCTGGGCCGTCAGTCCAGCTTGCGCATGAACGGCGAGCGCCCCTTCATGACGGACGAGGGAAACCACATCCTCGACCTGCATCTGCAGCGCATCGGCAACCCCCGTCAGCTGAGCCTGGTGATCAACCAGATGCCGGGTGTGGTTGAAAATGGTTTGTTCATCGATATTTGTG
>NZ_JBYNDP010000036.1:0-4836 GCF_059783535.1 Tateyamaria sp.
CCGTCGAAGATGTTGAAGCGGTGGACTATTCCAAGTTTGGAGCACTCATTACGGCGGGCACTGTGTTTGCGGCTGAGCCATCGCGTACAGCCACTTTTCGAGCTTTTGAGTTGGCAAAGGCCGCAGGCTTGCCGATCATCTTTGACGTGGATTACCGGCCTTATTCCTGGCCCTCGCCCGAAGTCGCAGCCGATGTGCTGAGCCGCGCGGCAGAGACGTCAGACATGATCGTGGGCAATGATGAAGAATTCGGCTTTATGGCAGGCGGCATGGACAAGGGACAGGCCAAGGCCAGAGCATTGTCAGAGGCGACCGCCGAAATTGTGATCTACAAGATGGGTGAGAACGGCGCCGTCACTTACGCGAGTGGTGAAGAAATCACCACTGGCATCTACCCGGTTACAGCGGTCAAGCCAAACGGAGCAGGGGACGCGTTCATGGCGGGCCTCATGACTGGAATGGCCGATGGGCGCGATTTGACAACTGCGATCCTCCGTGGGTCGGCTTGCGCCTCAATCACCGTCTCGCAACCGGGCTGTGCACCCGCGATGCCGACGCCTGATCTGCTTGATGATTTCCTGACCAACCATCCCGGTCCGACACCAACATAAAAAGGAGGCACACCGATGCATATCGCGCCTTACGACAATGAGAACAAACCGATCGTGGATGCCGATGACCCGACCGTCCCGCTCAACTATTTTAACATTGTGAAGCTGAAAAAGGGCGAGGTGTTCGAGTATGCTGTGCCGGGATACGAGACCTGCATCGTGCCCGCGACCGGGACTGTTGATGTGAACGTCGAAGGGTTCAAAGCGGACGCTTTGGGCGGGCGTGGTGTGGATGTCTGGGACGGTGAGCCCGAGGGGGTCTATGTCCCCACGGCGGCCAAAGCCGAGATGGTCTGTATGTCGGATGAGGCTGAAGTGTTCGTGGCGGGAGCCAAGTACGACAAGGCGCTAGAGGCGTTTGCAGTGCGCAATGACGAGCTGGATCTGGTCCAATACGGCTCAGACGACACGAAAACCCATCGCAAGATCAAACATATCCTGGGCACTAAGTACCACGACAAGGTCGGTCGCCTGTTGGTGTCCGAGCTCTTCACAGTGGGGCAGGGCGGTTGGTCCGGTTTCCCCAGCCACAAGCACGACACCGACCGGTCCGAAGACGGCGAGATCATTGAGACGCGCCATGACGAGACCTACAACTTCCGCTTCCGTCCCAACCACGGCTCGGGCGTGCAGATGCTGCAACGCAATGACAACACTGCGGGCGACGCCTATCACATCGTGGACGGCTCCACGATCTGCCTCGATAACGGGTACCACCCCTGTGCGGTGCTGCCCGGTTACGAGATGTATTACTTCACCATCCTGGGTGGTCTGAGCCAGCGGAGCTTGGTGCAGTACTTCCAACCCACCCATGCCTACCAGATCGAAACGATCCCTGGCATCAAGGATATGATCGCGAAGTTTAAATGATGTACTACCGCCCGGCGGCACCGCCGGGCAGCCCCCGACCGCCCCCCTGGGCGGGGGCTACACCCCCACCCGCGGTCGGGGCCCGCCATCAGTTCGAAAGATATGCCACTCGTAACACTCTCTGATGTTCTTCGTCCTGCTTTGACCCAAGGCTATGCTGTTGCCGGTCTGGTCACGTTGGGCTGGGAAGACATGCGCGCCTACGTTGCGGCGGCTGAGGCAGAAGGCTGCCCCGTAATCCTGCAGGCGGGACCGTCCTGCCGGGAACACACGCCCCTCCAGGTGCTTGGCAAGATGTTCCGGCATCTGGCCGAAGGTGCAAGCGTGCCAGTTGTCGCTCACCTTGACCATGGATACACATTCGACGAGTGCAAAGAGGCGCTCGATAGCGGCTTCACGTCACTCATGTTTGATGGGTCGCGGAAGCCGCTGGCCGAGAACGTTGCTGAAACTGCGGCGATTGCCGAGATGGCACACAAGGCCGGAATTTCCTGCGAAGGTGAGATCGGGTTCGTCGGTTATGACAACGGTGAGGCGTCGGCGGGTACAGCTCCGGAAGAAGCTGCGCGTTTCTGCCGCGAGACGGGCGTGGATGCCATGGCGATTTCCGTTGGTAACGTGCATCTGCAGACCGATCAATCAGGCGGCTTGGATGAAGAACGCATCGCTGCCATTCAGGCGGTCACCGATGTACCTTTGGTCATCCATGGTGGGTCAGGCGTGCCCGCCGCACAGCGCCGCAAGCTCGCGACCCAAACCAATATCTGTAAGTTCAACATCGGGACTGAGCTGCGCCAAGCTTTTGGCAACGCGCTTCGCGATGCCGTGAACAGCGACCCCGACCGCTTCGATCGAGTGCAAATCTTGAAAGATACGCACGATCCGGTGGTCGCCGCCACGCGCACTGTCTTGAAGACAATGAGAGGCTAAGTCCATGATCAACATCGCACTTTTGGGCTGTGGCCGTATCGGGCAAGTCCACGCGCGCAGCCTGATGGGATTGGAAGGCGCTCAGGTCGCGGCTGTTGCTGACGCCATGCCAGAAGCTGCCAATGCGCTTGCTGGGCGGACCGGCGCTCAGGTCATGGGAATCGAAGACATTCTTGCGGCCCCGGACATCGACGCGGTGGTTATTGGCACACCGACGACCACGCATTACGACCTCATTCACGGGGCAGCGCGGGCAGGCAAGGCGATCTTCTGCGAAAAACCCATCGACCTGAACGCGGCGCGCATCCGCGATTGTCTTGCGGTGGTCGAGCAGCACTCAGTACCCTTCTTTATTGCATTCAATCGCCGTTTCGACCCGAATTTCCGTGCCCTCAAAGGGCAAATCGATGAGGGCCGCATCGGGAAGGTCGAGATGGTGACAATCCTGTCGCGGGATCCGTCGCCGCCACCCATCGGATACATCAAGACATCCGGTGGTCTCTTCCGCGATATGATGATCCACGATCTTGATATGGCCCGCTATATGCTTGGCGAAGACCCGGTGGAAATCTTTGCCCATGGTTCGTGCCTTGTGGACCCTGAAATCGGACAGGCCGGGGATGTGGACACCGCGATGGTCAGCTTGCGCACAGCGTCGGGCAAGCTTTGCCAGATATCGAATTCCCGTCGCGCGACCTATGGCTACGATCAGCGCATTGAAGTGCACGGAGAAACGGGCATGCTTCGGGCAGACAACGTTCTGACCTCGACCGTTGAAGTGTCCGATGCGCAGGGTTTCACCCGTGCGCCAACCGAACCGTTTTTCCTTGAACGCTATGCGGCCGCATACACCGCAGAGATGCAGCATTTCGTCGAGGTGGTCGCGGCCGGAACTTCGCCAAATCCAAGTGGTATTGATGGATACAAGGCACAGGTGATGGCGGATGCGGCACAAGCCTCTTACGAAAGTGGCCTGTCACAGGCGCTGGCATTCGACTGATCGTCAGATTGCAGCGCTGTAGGTTCGATCATCGGATTTTTCGTTCTGGTCGGCTGCCAGTGTGCCAGCGATCATCCGCACCAGTGGATGAGCCCAGCGCACAATGCTGAGAGTCTTGCCGTTCCATGTTACGGCATCGCCGAAGCGTTCAACGATGTGCAGGATCGCGGTCAGGATGACCTGATCTGCCAACTGCGTGTTGGACAGTGTTGCGGTATGGTAGCACATCAACTGTTCGACCAGATCGGCTTTCAGATGGTCCATGTCACTCAATTCATAACCGCGCCAAACAGTGGACTGCCCGGCTTCGACCTGCGCGGCGTACTTGCCGGTGACTGGAATATTCTGTGCAAATCCTTGCGGGTAGGTTGAAATGGCTGATGCGCCCAACCCGATGAGGTAAGGAGCCCTGTCGTCGGTGTATCCCTGGAACGAACGAGTCAGGCGCTTGTCGAAATAGGCTTTGGCCAACGCATCGTCAGGCCGTGCGAAGTGATCAATGCCGATCTGAACATAGCCTTGGCCGAGAAGCGTCCTGCGGGCCAGATCAAACAGGGCAAGGCGTTGTTCTGGTTTGGGCAGGGCATCACTGGGGATCAGTGATTGGCGTTTGGACATCCATGGAACGTGTGCATATCCAAAAAGCGCAATCCGCCCAGGATTCATGTCCAGCGCTGCTTCGAGGGTTGCCGACAGCGTCTTCTCGGTCTGGAAGGGCAATCCATAGAGCAGATCGAAATTCAGCGCGTTGATTTCAAGATCGCGCAATTGCCTGACAACGTCGGCCGTCAAACGACGCGATTGCTGTCGGCCAATTGCCTTTTGTACTTGAGGATCGAAATCCTGGATGCCCAGGCTGGCCCGAGACAGTCCATGCTTTTTCAGCATTGCCAGTCGTTTTGGGCCAACATCCGTAGGGTCCACCTCGACCGAGAATTCCTCGAGTTGGTTGAGATCCCAAATGTCATTCAGGCCAGTCAACAAGCGGTCCAGCAGGGCCGAAGATAGAATCGTTGGCGTCCCGCCACCAAGGTGCAGGCGCCGTGGGCGAACCGCGTTTACAAAGCCGTTGCGGGTCGTCTGTGCTTCGGCCAAAATCCGCTCAACATACGGTGCCAACGGGGCATCATTTCTCGTCCCTTGAGTTCGGCACGCGCAAAACCAGCAAAGTCTGCGGCAAAAGGGAATGTGGACATACAGCGAAATCTCTGCATCCTCTTGCGCAGTAGATTGCCAAATGCGCACGCATTTCTCGTCGACAGCATCGCTGAACCAATTCGCAGGCGGATAGCTGGTAAAACGCGGCACCTTGGCGTCAAAGAGCCCATGGCGGCGGAGGTCGAATACGTGTTTCATAGATCCAGACTCAGTGATCTGTCAGCCCCACGCATTGACACAGATCAACGGAGGGATTGATGAACAAGG
>NZ_JBYNDP010000036.1:4936-31868 GCF_059783535.1 Tateyamaria sp.
TGATCTGTCAGCCCCACGCATTGACACAGATCAACGGAGGGATTGATGAACAAGGTACTGCCTGTCATGGAAAGCTGCGCGAGCTGCCCGATCCGTCACCGCGCCGTGTGCGCGCGGTGTGATGATGACGAGCTGGAACAGCTGAACCAGATCAAGTTCTACAAGACGTATGCCGCAGGCCAGACGATCGCCATGCGCGGGGACGCACTGGATGTGGTCGCTTCGGTCGTTGCGGGGACGGCAACACTGGAACGTGCAATTGAAGATGGTCGAACCCAATTGGTTGGCTTGTTGCTGCCATCAGATTTCATCGGCCGGCCGGGGCGCGACACGTTGCAATATGATGTTACGGCCGTGACAGATGTCACGCTGTGTTGTTTCCAAAGAAAGCCGTTCGAGGCGCTGTTGACCCGTATTCCCCATGTTCAGGAACGGCTGCTCGAAATGGCGCTGGATGAATTGGATGCCGCCCGCGACTGGATGTTGTTGCTGGGCCGCAAAACCGCCCGGGAAAAGATTGCCAGCTTCCTCATGCTCATTGCCAAGCGAACCGTGCACCCGGATGGTCAGGTGCTTGGGGATCTGTCACGGATTGAATTGCCGATAAGCCGCGAGGCAATGGCCAACTTTCTCGGGCTCACGATTGAGACAGTCAGTCGTCAATTTACCGGACTGCGCAAGGACGGTGTGATTGAGCTTGATGGCAACCGGAGTGTGCGCATTCCTGATCTTGAGACTTTGCTGCTGGAAAGTGGCGACGATTCAGATGGCGGACCTCTGATCTGAAGCGGGCTTGATCCAAATCAACGCATCACCACGGGGCGGTCGCTATCCCTTTTGGCTGAAAGGCCAAAGGAGGGCTTGCACATGTATTCCAACATCCTGATCCCAGTCTTGTTCGGCGAGGGGCGTGATCATCCGCAGGCTGAGGCTGTCGCCAAGCACCTTGCATCCGAGGGTGCCCGCATAACTTTGCTGCATGTGATGGAGCAGTTGCCCATGTACGCGGCTGAATACGTGCCAGCGGATACAGTTGCCGGCAATCGCGAGCGGATCGCGACGCGGTTGAAGATGATGGCAGATGAACTGCCAAACGGGCAGAGCGCCGTGATTGAAGGCGCAACCGGTCGCAGTATCACCGACTATGCCGAACAAAACGGTACCGATCTGATCGTCATTGCGTCCCACCAGCCTGCTTTGTCGGACATCCTGCTGGGATCGACAGCGGCGTGGGTCACACGTCACGCGAAGTGCGCGGTGCATGTGATCCGGTAATTCAGCTTCTCTTGATCCAGATCAACGCGGCCTGACGCGGGCGCATCTAATCACCCAACATACGAACAGGTCTGTTGTCCCCGCGGGGACAGCACGCAACGGCGAAGGACGAACCATGTGGGACTATGTTAAATTGATCTTGCTGGGTCTGGTTGCTCTGGTCGCTGCAATAGCAGCGGATTGGGGCCACGATCTGGCCTATAAACTGCATGCCGCGCTGATCATGTTGATCGCGGGCGGCATGTTCATCTGGCAATTGCGCCAGATTGGCGAAACGCGCGCTGTCGTTGATGACACCGGGTACATGGATGGTGTGATCCGGGCGGGGGTGATCGCCACCGGTTTCTGGGGTGTCGTCGGGTTTCTAGCTGGGGTGTTCATCGCCTTCCAGCTTGCATTTCCCGGCCTGAATTTTGATTGGGGCCAACCCTTTACCAACTTCGGACGTTTGCGCCCGTTGCACACCTCTGCGGTGATTTTTGCGTTTGGGGGCAACGCATTGATCATGTCGTCCTTCTACATTGTGCAGCGCACCTGTGGCGCGCGGCTTTGGGGCGGTAACACCGCCTGGTTCGTGTTCTGGGGCTATCAGCTGTTCATCGTAATGGCGGCAACCGGCTACCTGCTGGGGGCCACGCAATCCAAGGAATATGCCGAGCCTGAGTGGTACGTCGACATCTGGCTGACCATTGTCTGGGTGGCCTTCCTTGCCGTCTACATGGGCACAATCTTCAAGCGGCAGGAAAGGCATATCTATGTCGCCAACTGGTTCCTGTTGGCATTTATCATCACCGTGGCGATGTTGCACATCGTCAACAACCTGAGCATCCCAGTGTCGCTGCTGGGCTCCAAGTCCGTCCAAGTCTTCTCGGGTGTGCAGGATGCGATGACGCAATGGTGGTATGGCCACAACGCGGTGGGCTTCTTCCTGACGGCGGGCTTCCTCGGCATGATGTACTATTTCGTGCCGAAGCAGGCGGGTCGCCCTGTCTACAGCTACAAGCTGTCGATCATCCACTTCTGGGCGCTGATCTTTCTGTACATCTGGGCGGGCCCTCACCACTTGCACTACACCGCTTTGCCTGACTGGGCCTCGACCCTGGGCATGGTGTTCTCGATCATCCTGTGGATGCCGAGCTGGGGTGGCATGATCAATGGTCTGATGACGTTGCAAGGTGCATGGGACAAGCTGCGCACCGATCCGATCATTCGGATGATGGTGATCAGCCTGGCCTTCTACGGCATGTCCACCTTCGAAGGGCCGATGATGTCGATCAAGGCGGTCAACTCGCTCAGCCACTACACCGATTGGACCATAGGTCACGTGCACTCTGGTGCTCTGGGCTGGAACGGCATGATCACCTTTGGCGCGCTCTACTTCCTGACGCCGCGCCTGTGGGGCCGCAAGCAGATGTATTCGATGGCTGCCATCGATTGGCACTTCTGGCTCGCGACCATTGGCATCGTGCTTTACGCGGCATCCATGTGGGTGACCGGCATCATGGAGGGCCTGATGTGGCGCGAAGTTGATGCCCAAGGGTTCCTGGTGAACTCCTTCGCCGACACCGTGAGCGCCAAGTTCCCGATGTACGTGGTGCGTGGTCTGGGTGGGGTTCTGTACCTTACCGGTGCCTGCATCATGGTTTGGAACATGTGGATGACCATCCGGGGCGGCCAGCCCGTCCGGGTGGCCCCGCCCGCGGCACCCGTTGCTGCTGCTCAATCTGCACAAGCCGCATAAGGAGGACTGAACATGGCTTTTCTCAAGCGACACCAGGTTCTGGAACGCAGCCCGACGCTTCTGTTCGTCTTCTCGTTGCTCACTGTATCGGTCGGCGGCATTGTGGAGATCGCACCGCTTTTCTACCTCGAAAACACGATTGAAGAGGTGGAAGGGGTGCGACCCTACAGCCCGTTGGAATTGGCGGGGCGGGACATCTACGTCCGTGAAGGTTGCTATGTCTGTCACAGCCAGATGATCCGACCCATGCGGGATGAGGTCGAGCGCTACGGGCACTACTCACTGGCGGCGGAGTCGATGTATGACCACCCGCATCAGTGGGGATCGAAGCGCACCGGGCCGGATTTGGCCCGTGTCGGTGGGCGGTACTCGGATGCGTGGCATGTCGATCACCTGATGGACCCGCAGTCGGTTGTGCCTGAATCGATCATGCCGAAATACGCGTTCCTTGCGGACGCGGTGATCGATGGTGAGCACATCGAAGATCTGGTCAAAACCCACCGCTTTGTGGGTGTGCCTTACACTGACGAGATGGTCGAGGCTGCAGCTGCCGATTTCAGGGCCCAAGCCGATCCCGACAGCGATTGGGATGGCCTGGTCGAGCGTTACCCCGGTGCGGTCGTGTCCAACTTCGATGGCCAACCTGAATTGACCGAGATGGATGCGCTGATTGCGTATCTGCAGATGCTGGGCACTTTGGTCGATTTCTCGACCTTCACGCCTGATCCGAGCCGATAGGAGGTTTTGATGGACACGTATTCCTTCCTACGAGAGCTGGCTGACAGTTGGGTGCTTCTGGCGATGGTGATCTTCTATATCACCGCCTGCCTTTGGGCGTTCCGCCCCTCGGCCCGTGCAGCCAACGAAGAGGCAGCCGGCATCCCACTGCGAAATGACACAGATGCGCATCTGACTGCGCAAGAACCGGAGGCCGACTAATATGGCTGACAAACAAGACATCGATGATGTCACCGGGACCGACACCACTGGTCACGAATGGGACGGCATCAAGGAACTCAACAACCCGCTGCCGCGGTGGTGGTTGTGGACCTTTTATGGCACGGTTGTCTGGGGATTGGCATACACGATAGCCTACCCTGCTTGGCCGCTCATCAATTCGGCCACGACGGGTTTGCTTGGCTATTCGACGAGAGCGGAAGTAGCCCAGCAGATTGCAGAGGTCGAGGAACAGAATGCTGAGCTGACTGCAAGTCTGGCGTCCGCCGACCTTGCGACGCTTGCCCCAGATGATCCAGTGCACCGGTTTGGGGTCGCGGGCGGTGCGTCCGTCTTCCTGGCCCACTGTTCTCAATGTCATGGATCTGGAGCCGCGGGTGTGCAGGCCGCAGGCTATCCCAACCTGCTGGATGACGCCTGGCTGTGGGGCGGTACGCTCGAAGAGATCGAGTACACCGTGCGGCACGGCATTCGCAACGAAACGGATCCAGACGCGCGATGGTCGGAGATGCCTGCTTTCGGCGACATCTTCTCCGATGAAGAGATTGGGCAAACTGTTGAATACGTCCTGTCCCTGTCCGGGCAGGACCATGATGCGGCAATGGCTGAACTTGGTCTGGTGTTGTTCCAGGAACAATGCACCGCCTGTCATGGCGACAGTGGCGAAGGCATCCGCGATGTCGGCGCCCCGGCTCTGAACGATGCGATCTGGCTGTACGGTGGAGATCGCGAAACCCTGATCGAGACGGTGACCTATTCACGCTTCGGCGTGATGCCCGCCTGGGGTCAGCGTTTGGACGAAGATGAGATCAAGGCAGTCACCTTGTATCTGCACCAGTTGGGCGGCGGCGAGTAAATCTTGCCGCATCGCTCCTTGCCGCGTATCGGGCTCGGGCCCACCTAGGAGGGATACGCGGCGCTCCCGGTCTCTGTCCTGTTCGTACCAAGCGGGGACCGGGAAATTCTCTTGATGCTTGATCCAAATCAAGGTGCTGGCCGCGCAGGCCTTGCAGTTTGAACGCACGAACAGGACAATTGACAATGACACAAACTCCGGCCTCTCCGCCGTCTCTTTATGTCGCGCGTGAACCAATCTTTCCTCGTCGGGTGAAGGGCAAGTTCCGCACGCTCAAATGGTGGATCATGGGCGTCACGCTCGCGATCTATTATCTGACCCCATGGATCCGTTGGGACCGTGGCCCCAACCTTCCTGATCAGGCCGTTCTCGTCGATCTGGCAGGGCGCCGGTTCTATTTCTTCTGGATCGAGATCTGGCCGCACGAGTTCTACTTCGTCGCTGGCCTGCTGATCATGGCTGGGCTTGGCCTGTTCCTTTTCACATCCGCTTTGGGTCGCGTCTGGTGCGGCTACACATGCCCGCAGACTGTGTGGACAGACCTATTCATTCTGGTTGAGCGCTGGATTGAGGGCGATCGCAATGCGCGTGTGCGCCTTTGGAATGCCGACTGGTCGCTGCGAAAGGCCCGCCTTCGCGTGACAAAATGGTTCATATGGTTCCTGATCGCATTGGCGACAGGTGGGGCTTGGGTCTTTTACTTTGCTGACGCGCCCACTTTGGCTGCTGATCTGATAGCATTCAGTGCGCCGTTTGTGGCTTACTCCACCATCTTGATCTTGGCCGCGACCACCTTTGTATTTGGCGGCTTCATGCGCGAACAGGTTTGCAACTACATGTGCCCGTGGCCGCGCATTCAAGCTGCCATGATGGACAATGACACTTTGACCGTCGCGTACCGTCACTGGCGGGGCGAGCCGCGTGGCAAACACCGTAAAGCCGAAGGCGCGGATCAGCTTGGTGATTGTATCGACTGTATGGCCTGCGTGAACGTGTGCCCGGCGGGCATCGACATCCGCGACGGGCAGCAGATGGAGTGCATCACTTGTGCGCTGTGCATCGACGCATGTGACGAAGTGATGGAGCGGATCGGCAAGCCACGTGGTTTGATTGATTATCTGGCTCTGTCTGATGAAGAGGCCGAGACCCAAGGCGCAAAGCCGCGCCCGATCTGGCAACATGTGCTGCGTCCGCGCACCATCCTCTACACAGCGATGTGGTCGCTGATCGGTGTGGCGCTGGTCTATGCCCTGTTCATCCGCTCAGACATCGACCTGACGGTCGAACCTGTACGCAATCCGCAATTCGTGACACTTTCCGACGGTGCTGTGCGCAACACCTACACTTTGCGCATCCGCAACCTCACAGCAGAGGACCGCGATTTCCGGGTCATGCTGACATCGGAGGAGATCCTGCGCATCGATGTCGAAAGTGATGGGGCGGTCGCCAATCACGTCACCGTGCCTGCAAACGAAACGCTGCAGGCGCGCGTCTATGTCATTGCACGCCCGCAGGATGCAGCGGCTGATGCCGAAACCACCGATCTGCGTTTGTGGGTCGAGGATGTCGAAACCGACGACCGCGCAGGCGTCGCCACTATTTTCAACGGAAAGGGCTAAGGATGCAGATCAAGGAACTTACCGGCTGGCATGTACTGGCAATCTTCGGAACCGCCTTTACCATTATCATCAGCGTAAACCTGACGCTGGCCTTTCAGGCCGTGAATACCTTTCCAGGACTTGAGACCAAGAATTCTTATGTGGTGAGCCAAGCATTTGAAGAGGATCGAGCTGCCCAGGAAGCGTTGGGGTGGCAGGTTTCAGCGGATGCCCAAGACGGAACACTGGCCCTGCATATTGACGATGCAATTGGTCCGGTGGTCCCCACGATCACGTCGGCAACTCTGGGGCGTGCAACGCATGTCGGCGAGGATCTGACTCCGAGCTTCCGGCATGACGGCGCCCGGTTTGTGGCTGACATTCCTGAGCTTGCGGCAGGAAACTGGAACTTGCGGCTGACTGCAGTTGCGCCAGACGGAACCGACTTCCGGCAACGCATTGTTCTTCGGGTGCGGCAATGACGGTTGCCTCCTGCCCTGGCTGCGTTGCCGCTGGCGAAATTGCTGAGACGGCTGGCCGCGAAGCGGGTCTTCCGACGCATGAGTTGATTGTGCCGGGCGTTCACTGCGTTGCCTGCATCCGGTCGGTCGAAGGCTTGCTGAATGCCCGCCCAGACATCGCGGCTGCGCGCGTGAACCTGAGCCGCAAGCGGGTGGCCATCACGGCGGAACCGGGGGTTGACCCTGCGCCTTGGATCGCGGCCCTGACCGACATCGGGTTCGAGGCGCACGAGGCTCGCGATGCTGGCAATCGCGGCCAAGACGACGGGTTGACGTTGCGCCTTGGCATCGCCGGTTTTGCGATGATGAATGTCATGCTTCTTTCGGTGGCCGTGTGGTCTGGCGCAACTGACGCCACGCGCGATTTCTTCCACTGGATATCAGCAGCGATTTCATTGCCCGCCGCAATCTACTGCGCGCAACCATTTTTCCGTTCGGCGGTGACTGCCTTGCGCGGCATGCGGCTGAACATGGATGTACCGATTTCACTGGCCATCATCCTGGCCTGTGGCCTGTCTCTTTACGAGACATCCCAGGGCGGAGAGCACGCGTATTTCGACGCGGCGCTGTCGCTGACGTTCTTCTTGCTTGGTGGCCGCGTGTTGGAAAAACGCATGCGGCAGGCTGCGCGCTCAGCGGCCGCTGATCTTGCGGCGCTTGAGCCGTTGCGTGTGACTCGCATCGAAGGTGAGACCCGGGTGAGCGTCCCTGTCGATGATGTGGCCGAGGGGGACACGCTTTGGCTCGCCGCCGGGGCACGGGTGCCAGTGGATGGTGTGCTGAACAGCGATGCCGCGCAGGTTGATCGCAGTGCGCTCACCGGGGAGAGTGACGAGATCGCAGTGGCGCGTGGAGCTGCCCTGACGGCCGGAGAAATCGTTCTGACCGGTCCGGTCACAATGCACACAACTGTCGCTGCCAAGGGATCAACCCTGCGCCGACTGATCCAGATCGCGGCCCACGCCGAAGGGTCCAAGAGCCGCTACACCAGCCTTGCCGACCGGGCTGCTGGCGTCTATGCGCCGCTCGTTCACGGCCTGTCATTTGCTGCTTTCATCGGCTGGTCCATTGCAACCGGTGACATGTACAACGCGCTCAAGATCGCCATCGCCACGCTGATCATCACATGCCCCTGTGCCTTGGGTCTTGCTGTGCCGGCAGTGGCGACCGTCGCAACCGGGCGATTGTTCCGCATGGGGCTGTTGGTCAAATCCGAGACTGCGCTGGAGCGTTTGGCTGAGGTCGACACGGTCGTTTTTGACAAGACCGGCACACTATCTGCGGCGGCTCTTGTTCCTTCCAAAGAGATGCCGGTTGAGGCGCGCGGGATACTGAAGGCGTTGGCGCAGGCTTCGGCACACCCGCTCAGCCGCTCAGTTCTGCCTCTGCTAAAGGATGTGGGCGTCGCCGATCTTGAGAGAATGGCCGAGCATCGCGGCAACGGTGTTTCCGGGCTTTGGAACGATCAGACCGTGCGTTTCGGCAATGCCGCCTGGATCGGGGCCGGTCAGGGCACGGTCTTGCAAGTCGGCAATACGATTCACCCTCTTGAACGCAGTGAACAGATTTTTGCGGACGCCGCCGACACCGTGGCGCGTTTGCGAGAGATGGGCTTTGATGTGCATATGCTAACCGGTGACAGCGCGCAGAATGCGGCGCGTGTTGCTGCAGATCTGGGTGTGAGCCAAGTGCACGCCGAGGTGGATCCTGAAGCCAAGCAGGACCTTATCGAGCAACTGCAAACCGAAGGCCGCAAGGTCGTCATGGTTGGCGACGGCCTGAACGACACGCTTGCTCTGACGCGGGCCTGGGCATCCATTGCACCAGGCACTGCCTTGGAGGCCAGTCAGAATGCAGCAGATGTTGTTCTTTTGGGTCAGCACCTGTCCGGAATTCCGGCGGCAATTGGCATTGCTCGCAGTGCAAGGCGCCGCATTCTCGAGAATTTTGCGCTGGCGGCCTGTTACAACGCCGTGGCGATCCCCTTGTCCCTTGCTGGTTTTGCATCACCGCTGATGGCGGCACTTGCAATGTCCACCAGTTCCATCACTGTTACACTGAACGCTCTGAGAACAAAGGCAAAGCCATGAATGTTCTTGTTATCCTGGTTCCGTGTTCGCTCATTCTAGGGCTTGGCGCACTGGTGGCCTTCGTCTGGACGATGAAGAGCGACCAGTATTCTGATCCTGACGGCGATGCCCAACGCATCCTGTTGGACGATGATGAGCCAACCTAGAACGCGACGCGATCACCGCCCTTGAGATCCAATATGTCCCGGGCTTCATCCGGGCTGGCGACTTTGCACCCCAAGTCTTCAACGATGCGCCGGATTTTGGTGACTTGTTCGGCATTCGATTGTGCCAGTTGCCCGCGTGTGATGAAGAGGCTGTCCTCCAACCCGACCCGCACGTTGCCGCCCATTTGGCTGGCTGTGGTGGCAAGGGGCATTTGTGCCGCTCCGGCCCCGAGGACCGACCACCGGTAGTCGTCACCAAAGAGGCGGTCGGCGGTGCGTTTCATAAAGATCAGGTTGTCGACCTCGGCCCCGATGCCGCCCAGAACACCGAACACGAATTGCAGGAAGACCGGCGCTTTGAAGAGGCCGATATCCATACAGAATTTCAGATTGTACAGGTGGCCGACGTCATAACACTCATGTTCGAACTTGATGTCGTGCGGCGCCAGTTCCGTTGCCGCCTGCTTGATGTCGGCAAAGGTGTTGCGGAAGATGTTCGCTTCTGATCCTGCGATGTATTCCTTCTCCCAATCGTGTTTCCACGTGTCGTAGCGGTCGGCTAGCGGGTGAAAGGCAAAATTCATCGATCCCATGTTGAGCGAACACATCTCGGGACTGAATCGGACCGCTGCCTTTATCCGATCCTTGATAAGCATGGTCGGCGCACCACCGGTGGTGATGTTCAACACCGCGTCTGTCGATTGCTTCACACGGCCGAGAATGCCCACGTAGTGCTCTGGCTCGACCGATGGGCGGCCATCTTCAGGGTCGCGGGTGTGAAGGTGCAGAATTGATGCACCCGCTTCCGCCGCTGCAATTGCCTGTTCTGCGATATCGTTATGCGTGATGGGCAGTTGGTCGGACATTGTTGGGGTGTGAATGGCCCCGGTGACCGCGCAAGTGATGATCGTTTTTTGCTTGGCCATGGTCACGTGTCCTTTGGATCGTTCAGTTTGATGCGGTAGCTGAGCGGGAAAAGCTCAAGATCGTAACGGTCTCGGATCAGCCCCCAGACGCCCTTGGGCGCCTTCAGCATCACCACGATGGCGACCGCGCCGAGTACCATTAAGTAGATAGTGCCGAAATCGGCCAGTGTTTCACGCAACAAGAAGAACAAAAGCGTTCCGATGATCGGCCCCTCAAGCGTGCCAATGCCGCCGATCACAACGATGAAGATAACAAAGGCGGTCCAGTCGTTGACCGAGAATGCTGCATCGGGTGAGATGCGTAGTTTTTGCAGAAACAGGAGGCCACCGATAATCGCTGTGAAGGCGGAGGTGACTACATAAACCTCCAGCTTCGTACGCCAGATGTCGATGCCGAGGCCACTGGCAGCCACTTCACTGTCGCGGATGGCTGTCAGCGCAAGACCCCGACGCGAACGCAGGAACAGGTAAACGGCTGTAACCACAAGGACCGCGGCACCTAACGCAAGCCAATAGCTGAGCGCTTCGCGCGCCGAGCGCCCGTCAGCCAGTGAACGGACAATGCCCACAGGCAAGGAGGTTCCTGACCCACCGCCGAGCGCGGAGATTTGGGCAAAGGTCAGGCGGAACACTTCCGCCACGACCCATGTCCCGATGGCGAAGTAGGCACCTTTAAGTCTGAAGATAAGGGCGGCAATTGGGACAGATAGTGCGGCGGCCAGCACACCTGCCAACACGATCGCCGTGATCGGGTGCAATCCGCCAAAGATCGTCAATGCAAACAGCATGTAGCCGCCAAACCCCACGAAGGCTTGTTGGCCAACAGACACGAGGCCCGCATAGCCTGCCATCAGGTTCCATAGACAGGCGAGGGATAGGTAGAGGAAAATCTCGCCCATCAGGCGCAGATCAGCGCGCCCCGCCCACCACGGGGCTGCCGCCAGAACGATCAGGGCCAGAACCGCAACGATCATTGCGACGCGGCTGGCACGGGTGGCGCGGTATACGGTTGGGGTGCTCATCAGTGCTGGACCCTTGGGAACAAGCCGTTCGGACGCACGGCCAGAACGACAAGAAAGGCGATGTGACCCGCAAGGACCTGCCAGCCGGGATCAATTTTGGCCCCAATGGTTTGGGCGACGCCGAGGATCACGCCGCCGGCAAGCGTGCCCCAAAGGTTGCCAAGGCCACCGATTATCACAGCTTCAAACCCGAAGATCAGACGTCCGCCGCCGATGGAGGGGTCAAAGCTGGTGCGGATGCCCAGCAGGATGCCAGCGATGCCGGTAACGGCAAGCGCTAACGCCATGGCAAGGCCGAAGACATGCGCCTTGTTTAGGCCCATCAACTGCGCGATGTCCTGATTATCTGACACGGCGCGGAAACCGCGACCTAGGGCGGTGGCATAAAACATCCATTGCAGACCTGCGATGACGCCGACAGCGATGGCAAAGGTCAGCAGGGGTAGGATGCCAATTGTCAGGCTACCCAGATTGACGCTGGCCGTTTCTATGGCTCCAGCGGACAGTTTTTGTGGATCGGCGGAATACCCTTCAAGCAGCGCGTTCTGGATAATCACTGACAGGCCAAAGGTGACCAACAGCGGTGGCAGGATGTCCGGCCCCAACGTTTGGTTCAGGATGCCGCGTTGCAAGGCGTAACCGATGGCTGCCATCACCGGCAGCACCAGAAGGGCTGCGGCAAAAGGGTGAACGCCGAACATGATTGTGGTGCTGAGCCCGAGATAGGCGGCGAGAATAATCAAGTCGCCATGCGCGATATTCACCAGCCGCATCACACCAAAAATCAGCGACAGCCCAGCGGCGAAAAGGGCATAGAGACCGCCCAGCAAGACGCCTTGTAAGATCACACCAATCCATTCGATCATGCGGCAACTCCAAAATAGGCGGCTGTGATTTGATCTCGGGTGACGTCACTGGTGGCGCCGCTGAGTGACACACGTCCCTCTTGCAGGCAGAAAACGCGGGAAGAAACCTCGAGCGCCTTGCTGATATCCTGTTCCACGACCAAAGCGGTCATGCCGCCCCCGATGATGCCAGGCAAGGCATCGTAGATTGTTTTGATGATGACGGGGGCAAGCCCAAGGCTGATCTCATCAAACAAAATCACCTCGGGATTGGCCATCAGGGCGCGGCCAATGGCGACCATCTGCTGCTGTCCGCCCGAAAGCGAGGTGGAGGGTTGTTTGCGCCGTTCTTTTAGCACCGGGAAAAGGTCGTACACGGTATTGAGCGACCACGGACCGGGCCGCGCGACCTTGCCTCCCAGCAGCAAGTTTTCCTCGACCGACAGAGAGGGGAACAGTTGCCGCCCCTCTGGCACCAGCGCGATCCCCCGATACGCCACCTCGTCCGCACGCAGGGTGCCAATGGCCTCGCCGTTGAACCTTACCTGATCCGGAGCGTTGGACATGAGACCCGAGATGGAGCGCATGAGCGTGCTTTTGCCCGCTCCGTTGGCACCGATGATGGCAACGACCTCACCGGCATGAATGTCCATGTTCACTCCGTACAGTGCCTGGAAGTCACCGTAGTGGGCATCGAGTTTCGATAGGGACAAGATCGGATCAGACATCGGGATCGACCCCCAGATAGATTTCCTTGACCTCGGGACTGTCCATAATCTCTTTCGGTGCGCCCTCTGCGATCTTCTTGCCAAAGTCGATCACGATCAGACGATCGACAACAGCCAGCAGCGCGTGGACCACATGTTCAATCCAAATGATCGTGGTGCCCTTGCCATGAACAGCCTTGATCGTGTCGATCAGGGCGGTGCATTCGGCATCCGTCAGACCCCCTGCGATTTCGTCGAGTAGCAGCAGTTTGGGTTGTGCCGACAGCGCACGCGCCATTTCAAGCCGCTTGCGATCTAGCAGAGTGAGTGAGCCTGCCCGTTGGTTTGCCTTTGGCAAAAGCCCCGTGTCCGTCAGGACCTGCAATGCGTGGTTTTCAGCGTCGCGACCTGAAAGACCCGCGCCCTGCATCGCCCCGACAAGTGCGTTCTCATATACGGTCATGCCACCAAAGGGCTGTGGCACCTGGAAAGAGCGCGCAATGCCAATCTTGCAGCGTTTGGCGGCAGAGGTGGCGGTAATGTCAGCCCCCTGAAAGGTAATCCGGCCCGCATCAGGGCTGAGCGCGCCGGTGATCAGGTTAAAGAGCGATGTCTTGCCGGCGCCATTGGGTCCGAGGATACCCACGGCGTCGCCTTGTGCGATTTCGAAGTTGGAGTCGTCGGCGACCTTGACGGCGCCAAACGACTTTTTGAGCCCGATCACGGACAAAAGGGCTGACATCGCAGAGCCTTATCCCAGCAGTTGCAGGTCGCCACCCACAGGAATCTGGGGCGCGTGGCTGTTATTGGTGATGACCAGTTCGACGCCATCACCTGCCTTTTGCCATTGTCCCGACACCAGCGGTGTTTTGGAGACGTTGGGCACGGGGCCGTTCGACCAGTTCACGTCGCCAACGATGGTCGAGATGTTGGTGCCCGCGATTGCGGCGGCGTTAGCCTCGAAATCGTCGAGATCCTCAGAACGGGAGATGACGTCCGCAACCACTTCAAAGAGCGCGTGTTTGAACCCGATGGGCTGGGTCCAGGGGCGGCCCGTCGCAGCGGTGAACCCGTTTGCCAGATCACCTGCCGAGATGCCGGTCAGAGACGAGTTGAAAGGATGGTTTGGGGACCACCAGATTTCGGTCGTCAAACCAATACCGCGATCTCCCAGAGCCTCAATGGCTGAAGGGAAGAGCAGCGCCTTGCCGATGGTCGCGACCTTGGGGTTGAAACCCTGTTGTGCGGCTTGCGCCCAGAAGGTGCCAAAATCTGGCGGGATCATCACGCCGGTGATGATTTCGCAGCCTGCATCCTTGAAGGCCGAGATGTAGTTCGAGAAATCGTCCGTTAGAGGTTGGAAACGACCCGGATCAACTAGTTCGAACCCTTGTGCCGCAAGGGGTTTGGGCAGGCCCAGTTCCGCGTCGCCCCATGCATTGCCGTCTGCATCGTTCGGGAACAGACCGCCCACTTTCTTGGCGACACCGCTGCCGTCCCAAAGGCTGGTGAAATTGGCGATGACGTCCTCAAGTCCCCAGAAGAAATGGTAGGTGTATTGGAAGGCTTCTGCTGGGTTGCCGCCACGGCCAAAGAAATAGGGCTGCCAAGGTGCGTCCGTCGTGATGCAGGGCACTTCATTGATTTCGGCTTGGTCCGCCACCGGGTTCGTTGTGTCAGGGGTCGCGGCAGCGCTAATGATGTCCACTTCATCCGAGAGGATCAGTTCGGCTGCCACTTCGGCTGCCCGGTTGGGGTTGGACTGACTGTCCTTCTTGATGATCTCGATATTGTAAGACTTACCGTTGTTGGTCACGCCGCCAGCGAAATGGGCGCGCAAACCTTCGAGAATGTAATCATCAGCTTCCGCGAAGCCGGCGAGCGGGCCGGTGGATGGGGTCACGAAGCCCACCTTTATGGTCGGGTTGGCAGCATATGCCCGCGTGGAACGCAGGATTGCGGGGGCCGCGACGCTCGCGCCCAGCCCAGCCAACATACGGCGGCGTGTGATATCAGTTCTCATGTTTTCCTCCCAAAGATGCGGTTCGGGTCTTTGCCGATCCGGTTGCGCGGACCATTTTTGGCATGGCTTGGCGCTGTCTCGCTCATCAGACCTATCACATGCAAAAGATGATCCTGATCCGATTTAAGTGGCCATTTATAATTCCACGTTATGATTTAGCGGAATTTTGCAGCATCCCCTCAATTGCGTTCAAGTGAAGGGCGACTCTCGTTTTTGTCCGTTCAAGATCGTGTTGCGTCCATTTGCGAAACCCATGACCCGAAGCCATACCGGTTCGATCCTCGTCCAACAGCTCTTGCAGGAGAGGCGACGGATCAGGTCGTGCATCAAGGTCGAACAGAACTTGACGATGTATGTCCTGTGTGAGTTCCAACCCGACCAGATCGGCATTTTCGAGCGGACCAAGAACAGCGAGTCGACGGCCAAAACTGGCTTTCACCACGTCATCAACAGCTTTTGCAGAACAAATCCCTTTTTCAACAAGGCTGATCGCTTCACGCCAAAGCGCGTGTTGCAACCGATTGCCGATAAAGCCGGGCACATCCTTTTGGACCAGCGCCGGGGTTTTGCCTGCCTCCGCCAGCAGATCAATCATCTTGTCTGCGACTGCGGGGTCGGTCCATTCGGTTTTTACCACTTCGACCAGAGGGATCATGTGAGGCGGGTTCCACCAATGGGTCCCCAAAGCGCGTTGGCGAAGCGTGAGATGCTCCATGATCTTGGTGATCTGAATAACCGACGTGTTAGAGGCAAGAATGGCGTCGCGGGGCGCGTGTGCCTCGACCTCTGCAAAGATCGCCTGTTTCAATTCCAGTTTTTCGGGCGCCGCTTCAAAGATGGCATCGGCATCGCTCACGGCTGCCTTGATCCCATCGCACAGCTCGATCCTTGTGAGCATCCTCGCGATGTCAGTGTCAGATGTTTCTAGCAGTCGCAGGCTGTCGGATACGCGTTGCGGAAGACTTTGCAGCGTCTCCTGTGCCGGATCGTGCACGGCCACGTAATGACCCGCGCGCGCAAAGGTCAGGGCAACGCCGTGCCCCATCAACCCTCCTCCGATCACCGCGATTTGCTGGTTCTTGTTCATGCCTCACCCCGCCGTGTAGCCGCCATCGGCATAAAGTATGTGGCCGGTGTAGAAATCTGAGGCGCGGGACGACAGGAACAAGAGCGGTCCTGCCAGATCCTCCGGCTCGCCAAGGCGCCCCTTGGGCACGCGTGTTAGGAACCCGTCCCGCACAGTCTTTGCCTCGTCGGTATCTTGGAACATCCAAGCGGTGAGGGGGGAACGGAACACAGTGGGTGCGATGGCATTTACGGTTATCCCGGTGGGGCCGAGTTCGCACCCCAGTGCCTTTGTGATCCCGTCAACCGCGGCCTTCGATGCGCAGTAAGCTGTATACCCTGCCGGGTGTCCCAATAGTCCACGGGAAGAAGACATAAGGACGATCTTGCCACCGTCGCCCTGCGCCTGCATCTGCGCACTTGCGGCGCGGGCCATCAGCCAGCTTTGGGTGACGTTGGCGTCCATGACGCCTTCGAATGTGTTAGGGGCCATGTCGGCGATCTTGGCCACCTTGTTCATGCCCGAAGCCACAACAAGAATGTCCAAACGTCCGAACGTCTTGACTGTTTCTGATACCAAAGCATCGCAGGCGATTTCAGTATCGGGGCGTGCGTTGATCTGGTGGGTGTCGCCGGTGCACGTGTTTGCGACGTCTGCCATCGCGTCGGCATTTCCAGCGGCAAGAGCAACCTTGGCGCCGGCACCAGACAAACAACGGGCCGCCACGGCGCCAAACGCTCCGGAGGCTCCGGTGATCAGGGCCACCTTGCCCGAGACATCAAAGAAGGACAGTGGGTCGTCGAGGCTCATGGCCGACCTCCAGCGGGGTAGGGGATGACAACCAGCATCTTGCAAACGTGATTGCTGCGGTTTTCGATTTTGCGCACTTCACCTGGCGGGATCGTGCAACTGTCCATAGGACCAAGCACCGCGTCCGTATCGTCAACGGTGACAGTCATTTCACCGTCGAGCACCACATAGACCTTCTCAAACGGCGTCGCGTCGGGTCCCGCGCCGCCGCCGGGGAGAAACTGCGAATAGCCAACCCATTGGTTTTCCGGTCCACCGTCCTCGAACCCCTGAAGGCGCAGGCCAGTCACACCCCAGTGGTTTGGGGCGTCATAGGGTTGGGCATGGGCGAAGCGCTTGACCAGCATCAGAAATCCTCGCCCGCCTCGATACGGTAGCCTTGGGATTTATCCATCATGGCAACAAGTCGGATGATACAACCATCACCCCGGTCCCAGTTCCAAGGGAAGAATGCGAAGGTGACCCGCTTGCCCGTAACGCGGTCAAGGTCGCCGCCCACATTCTCGATCCCCAGAATACCGTTGGTAAAGAGCTTCCGGTGCACGGGTTCCCATTCGGGGAAATCGACTTCCCACGGGGTGCCGCCGGACCATTCGAGGTACTCTTTCTCAAGATGCGGCAGGATCGGACCATTGCGCTGCGGTCCAATCGCTGTGGCCAACGGATGATCGTTGGCCTGCGTGTCGTGCCCCACGACTTTTACGCCCTTCTCCACCATCCAATCGGCGGCAGATGGCACAAGACCAGGGCAGTAAGCAAAGTAGTCACCATCTTCATATTGCTTGTGCCAGCCGGTGTTGATGATCAGCACGTCATTCTTGCGGATCGCATGGCCACAGGCTTTTTCCAGATCGTCTCCGGTGATCTGTTCCCATTTCTTCTTCGGGATGCTGACAACAAGGCCGGAGCCGAAGAAATGGGGCAAGGGCACCTCGTCAATGAAGGGGGTTCCCTGGACCACATGGGCGGGTGCGTCGATGTGAGTGGTGACGTGCATCGTCGTTGTGATCGTCTGGCTCAGCACACCGGACTTCGCCATATAGTGTTTGCGATCGATCTGAACATCTTTGAAATACGGCCAGTTTGGGCATTGGAAACCATAGCGATGGCTCAGGTTCACAAATTCGAGCCCCATGTCGTTGTTGTCGTTTTCCTGGAAATCGATCCCGCGAATGTTGACGACCATCGGCTCCTCCCAAAGCTTTCTATTGCTGTCCCGTATTATGGTGCGTATGTACCATATTGCGGTCAACATTTGATTTGCAGGAACGTTGGAAGCAGGCGTTTTGATGCTGTCGGGTGAAAACGCAATCGTTGTAAGCGTTCGCTATGGGGTGAAAAGATGTCGAAAAATCAAGGTATTCAGGTCATTTCGCGCGCGGCTGATATTCTGCGCTTGCTGGGCCGCGAGACAAACGGACTGAGCCTTGGCCAGATTGCCAAGCGGGTTCAGCTGCCCCGCTCTACGGTACAGCGCATTGTTGCGGCGCTCGTGACCGAAGGGTTTGTATCCACTGAACGAGGAGATGGGGGAATCAGGCTTGGCCGCGAAATTCAAAGTCTCGCCCAGGCGGTGTCATCCGATATGCGGACGCGCCTGCGGCCGGTGATGGAACGGCTGTCGGACGAAACGGGAGAGACCGTTGATTTGGCAGTTCTTGAAGGCGCACAAATGCTATTCGTCGATCAAATCGAAGGTAGTCATCGCCTGCGCACTGTTTCGCGGATTGGAGAGTATTTTCCCCTGACCACTACCGCGAACGGGCGCGCTGCGTTGGCATGCATGCGGCCTGAGCGGGCGCTTGCCCTGATCCGCGCTGAACATAGGTCACGCGGACCCTATGCGCCGCCGCTGTCCGACATGATCGACGGTATCGACGCGATCAGAGAGGGCGAGCTGGCATATGATGAGAACGAACACACGGACGGTATTTGTGCGATGGGCTTTGCGGTCGCTGACCAAACGGGCGATATTTTTGCTGTATCAGTTCCCGTCCCAAGCTCACGCTATGACCGGATTAAGCCAACTTTGGCAGACTCCATTCGCGCCGCCGTTTCAATGCTTCAGGCATAGCGCAGACGCCATCTTGTGGCCGCCAAACTGCGGCTTGTCTTCGACATCATGCGCGTGATCCGACCCCCGCAACCATTGTTGAAGATGTGTCTTCGCTGGTCCGGACGGCAGTGCTGGCGCCAACCTAACACTCTTCCTGTCAGCCTTTTAAAGTCGAACAGCACAAGTTCACGAAAGAACAGTTTTTGAAGGTGCCTGGTGCCGCTGAAGGGACTCGAACCCCCGACCCCATCATTACGAATGACGTGCTCTACCAGCTGAGCTACAGCGGCCTAGTGGCGCGCGTTATACTTTATGTGCTCGGCAGGGCAAGGGGACAAGATCAACAGCTGAAGCAGTTAAGCCCACCTTAAATCCGATGATCTAGATGAGTGTTGGATATATTTGGAAAGTGATGTGACAGCCTTGGTGAAACTGCTTCTGACAGCCATCCTTGTCTCGTGTTGCGCAACGCATGCGACAGCAGGGGAGCAAACAACCGTCCGTGGTTTGGCGGATCAGGCTGTATTGGTGCACCGCATAACCAAATCTGTGTGCCTGCTCTTTGTCGGGGCACAAACCCCTGTGCATGCAGAAGATGTCGCTGCATCAGTGGCTGAGCTTAACAGCTTGTCGTCAGCCACCGTGGCGCACCCAGATACTGATACCGACCTGGCAGATGAGGTCGGGACCCTGACAAAATCCGCGCAACAGATTGTTGCGGGCGATCGGCACACCGTTCCCGTGACCTTGCTGATAACCACCAACCCGACGCTCGCATCCCGCTACAGCCAGATGCGCTACCGAGCGGCCTCTGAAGTCGCAAGCAAGTACCGCAACTCGTACGCAGTGCTGCACGAATTGCGGGTTGTTTCGCAGGCCTTTCAGCGGGATTTGTGCCTGTTCCTTACCGATCTGGCGTCAACAGGCGCCGAACGCGCGATGATTGAGCGTATCGCTTACTTCAAAGCATCCCTTGACGCTCTGACGTTTGGCGACCAGTCGGCTGGTCTGGAGGCTGCCCCCAATATTCACATCAAGGTCACCCTTGGCAAAGTTGCTGCGAAGTGGAAAACCTTGGAACCCATCCTGTCGGCCGCCGCCTCGGGCGCGGAAATTGATCCGCGTGACGTGCAGTTGGCCTCGGTGCTGGGAGACGCGATCCTGAAAAACCTTGATCAGATTTCTGACCGGTTTCTCGACCTGTAGGACTTATGCCTGCAGGGCTTTCACACCGACATCTCCCTGTGACTGCTCTCGGATTGCGAGTGCCGCTGCATAGGCCCCGGCCGCCGTCGTGAAATAGGGGATCTTGTCATACAAGGCGATCGATCGGATTGATTTGCTGTCCTCAACCGCCTGCGCGCCTTCAGTCGTGTTAAAGACCAACTGAATGCCATGGTCCTTCATCATATCGGTGACGTCGGGCCGCCCTTCATAGACCTTGTTGACCGTCCCACAGGGCACACCATTCTCTTCCAGCCAGCTTGCGGTGCCGCGCGTTGCAACCGTTGTGAAACCCAAACCGTGCAGGATTTGCGCGGCCTCCAGCATTTGTGGCGTCTTGTCCATGTCCTTGATCGAGATGAACGTGCACCCCGCGTTTGGCAAAACCATACCCGCGCCCATTTGCGCCTTGAGAAATGCGCGTGCAAAGGTGCGATCCCAACCCATGACCTCTCCGGTCGAGCGCATTTCCGGACCCAGAATGGTGTCTACGCCTGGGAACCGGGCAAACGGCAGCACGGCTTCCTTGACAGAGAACCACGGCATATTCGGATCGGCCAAGGTCATTGGATCAGCGAGTGGAAGCACACTGTCATAGCTGGCGTCAGCATCATATGCAGGGCGCTGCGGGAAGTTCGAGAGCGGTTCACCCGCCATGATACGTGCGGCGATGGACGCAATCGCACTGTCAGTGGACTTTGCCACAAACGGCACAGTCCGAGAGGCGCGGGGGTTGACCTCGATCAGGAAGATGTCGTCGCCCTGAATGGCAAATTGGACGTTCATCAAGCCGACAACGTTCAGCGCCTTTGCCAATGCATGTGTCTGGGCTTCAATCTCGGCAATGACATCAGCCGAAAGGGAATATGGTGGTAGAGAGCATGCACTATCACCCGAATGCACACCGGCTTCCTCGATATGCTGCATGATGCCAGCGACATGGACGTCGGTCCCATCGCACAGGGCGTCCACATCCAACTCGACGGCGCCGGCCAGATAACTGTCAAGCAAGACGGGACTGTCGCCGGACACCACGACGGCTTCAGAGATATAGCGCTCAAGGCTGGCTTGATCGCGGACAATCTCCATCGCGCGCCCGCCCAGAACATAGGATGGACGGATCACCAGTGGGAACCCGATCTCACCGGCAATCTCCAGCGCCTCGGCATCGGAATGCGCGATACCGTTCTTGGGCTGCTTCAGGCCAAGTTCATTGACCAGCGCCTGGAACCGTTCTCGGTCTTCGGCCAGGTCAATCGCGTCCGGTGTTGTCCCAAGGATCGGAATGCCGGCTTCATTCAGCGCGTTGGCCAGCTTCAAGGGTGTCTGCCCGCCGAACTGCACGATCACCCCGTGCAACAGGCCGTTCTCCTGCTCAACCCGCAGGATTTCCATGACGTGCTCAAAGGTCAGCGGTTCGAAATAGAGACGATCCGACGTGTCGTAGTCCGTCGATACTGTTTCCGGGTTGCAGTTGACCATGATTGTTTCATAGCCCGCGGCCGTCAGGGCAAAACAGGCGTGGCAGCAGCAGTAGTCAAACTCGATCCCTTGGCCGATCCGGTTTGGTCCACCCCCGAGGATCACGACTTTCTTACGGTCAGAGGGGCGGGCTTCGCATTCGACCTCGCCGAAAACTGGCGTTTCGTAGGTCGAATACATGTAAGGCGTTTGCGCTTCGAATTCTGCGGCACAGGTGTCGATCCGTTTGAAAACGGCGCTGACACCCAAATCGTCGCGTATACGACGCACGTGACTTTCGTCGCTGTCAGTCAACTGGCCCAAACGCGCGTCGGTGAAGCCCATCATCTTGAGCGCACGCAGACCTTCTTCGGTCGCGGGCAACCCTGCGCTGCGAACCTTGTCTTCGGTGTCCACGATTTCCCGAATACGGGCGAGGAACCATGGATCGAACTTGGTTGCACCAAAGATGTCGTCATCGCTCAGCCCGTGCCGCATGGCTTGTGCAATCAGGCGCAGCCGGTCCGGGGTTTGGGCCGAAATGGCTTTGACCACGGCTGCCTTGTCGGGCGCGCCGGGGATGTCGATGTCGTCCAGACCGGTCAAACCGGATTCCATGGATGCCATCGCCTTTTGCAGGCTTTCATGGAACGTGCGACCGATGGCCATCACTTCGCCCACGGATTTCATGGCCGTGGTCAGAGATGCTTCGGAGCCCGGGAATTTCTCGAAAGCGAATTTCGGGATCTTGGTGACGACATAGTCGATCGTTGGTTCAAACGAGGCGGGCGTGACTTTTGTGATGTCGTTGTCCAACTCATCCAACGTGTAACCCACGGCCAGCTTGGCCGCGATTTTGGCAATTGGGAATCCTGTTGCCTTCGACGCCAAAGCAGAGGACCGCGATACCCGCGGGTTCATCTCAATCACCACCATGCGCCCGTCATCGGGGTTGATGGCCCACTGCACATTGGACCCACCGGTTTCCACCCCGATCTCGCGCAGCACAGCGATCGAGTGGTTGCGCATGATCTGGTATTCTTTGTCCGTCAGCGTCAGGGCAGGGGCCACGGTGATGCTATCGCCCGTGTGCACGCCCATTGGATCCACGTTTTCGATGGAACACACGATGATGGCGTTGTCGGCAGTGTCGCGCACCACCTCCATCTCGTATTCCTTCCAACCCAGCAACGACTCATCCACGAGAATCTGACCCACGGGTGAGGCGTCCATGCCAGATCGGCAAATGGCTTCATAGTCGTCGCGGTTGTAAGCAACGCCGCCGCCGGTACCGCCCAGGGTAAAGGCCGGGCGGATGATTGCGGGCAAGCCAATCTCTTCCAGCGTGTCCATGGCCAAGGCGACTCCAGCGGCGAGGTCCTTGCTGCCCTGTGCGTCCTTTGGTGCTGTCACAATGGTCGCGCGAGGATTTTCAATACCCAATCGGTCCATCGCTTCGCGGAACAGCTTGCGATCTTCCGCCATCTCGATGGCGTCACGCTTGGCACCGATCATTTCGACACCAAACTTGTCCAGAACCCCCATCTCTTCCAAGGCAAGGGAAGTGTTCAGGCCGGTTTGTCCGCCCATCGTCGGCAGCAGCGCATCTGGGCGCTCTTTCTCGATGATTTTGGCGACGACTTCTGGGGTGATCGGCTCGATATAGGTGGCATCAGCCAGCCCGGGGTCCGTCATGATTGTGGCAGGGTTCGAGTTCACCAGAATGACCCGGTATCCTTCTTCCCGCAGCGCCTTGCAGGCCTGCGCGCCCGAGTAGTCAAACTCGCAGGCTTGGCCAATCACAATGGGGCCCGCGCCGATAATCATGATCGACTTGATGTCGGTACGCTTTGGCATCTTGGCCCCCCGGCAGTGATTCAGTTCGCGCCGTCAGGGCGCGAGCAAATTGTCCTGCGTTATAGGGATGGCGCAAGAAGGTGCAAGAGGGACAAAGCGTGCAGTTTGCGGAATCTGCGGTCAGGCAGAGACTCTTTTCGGTTGGCGCCCGCTCCTCATGGGGGAGGACGCGTCGTAGAGATAGTCTCGCGTCAAAGGGACAGCCGCGCGCTTGTGTGCCAGTTGCAAGTGATAAACACCCTGCATCTGATGTTCGAAAGCCAGAATGCACACCGTTAGATAATAGCGGAACATTCGAACAAAGCGCTCATCATATCGTGTCGTGATCTCGTCCAGATGCGCGTCGAAACGATCGCGCCAGTGTCTGATGGTCATGGCATAGTGCAGGCGCCAAACCTCAATATCTGTTTGCCACAAACCTGACCGTTCCATCGCCGGGGCCAACTCGGAAAGTGAGGGGACATAGCCGCCGGGAAAGATGTACTTGTTGATCCATGATGAATGCGCCATCGGCGGGGCCGACCGGCCAATCGTGTGAATCAGGGCCACCCCATCAGCATCCAGCAATTCGGCCACTCGTCCAAAATACGTGTCGAAGTTGGGGACCCCCACATGTTCCAGCATCCCGACCGATACAATGCGATCAAAGGTTCCCTTCGTATGCCGGTAGTCCTGCAATCGGAAATCGATCTGATCCGACAGCCCCGCTGCATCTGCCCGCTGCCGGGCGGTTGCCAATTGGTTCTCGCTGAGGGTGATACCGGTCACGCGGCACCCATAGTCCTGCGCCAGCGTCAACGCCATGCCGCCCCAGCCACACCCGATGTCCAGCACATGCATACCCGGTTCCAGACGCAGCTTGCCTGCTATATGCGCCTTCTTTGCCGCCTGGGCCTGTTCCAATGTCATCTCGTCATCCCGGAAGTAGGCACAGGAATACTGCATGTCCTGATCCAGAAAGAGCCGGTACAGATCGTCCGAGATGTCGTAATGATGGGCGACGTTCTTGCGCGATGCATTGGGCGTATTGTTTTGAATGAAACGACGCATGTGAAACCGGGCACGATTGGCCATCAGCATCCAGGGCGGAATGGTCCCTTTGAAGCGGTTGCGGATGATAAGCGTCAATGCATCATCCAGCGTACAGTTTCTCGGCGTGATCTTTTCGTTCATATACCCTTCGCCAAGGCCAAGGTCTGGATTTAGAACCAGTGCGCGCAGGGTTGCCTCGTCGGAAATCTCAAGATGAGCCGATGCCCCGGTGTCTGGCCCGTAGTCCTGCGTTGTTCCATCCGGATAGGTCAGGCTCAGACGGTCCTCCACCATCATGCCTGTCAGAAAACGGTCAAGCAGTTTGCCCCACATGATCGCACTCCCCCAAAAAAGCACTCCGACATTAAAATTGGGGTGGCTGTTGGGGTTACGTCAAGGGCTAGGGCGCTCCGGCGTCCAGATATGCTCTCACGGTGCCTTCAAATGCGCGTGGATCATCTGCATGCAGCCAATGCCCGGCATTCGGTATCTTCACGAAACGCGTTCTGGGAAACAGGGTGCGGATGGTTGGGCGGTGGTCATGCGTGACATAGTCGCTTGCCCCGCCCGAGAGGAAGAGCGTGGGGCCGTCGAACGACGCGTTGATTTTGGGAAAATCCAGAATTGCAGGCATGTTTTCTGCCAATGCATCAAGGTTCAGGCGCCACCGCCCCTCGGCCACGTCCAGCGATTGGGTCAGAAAGCTGCACAGGGCGGGCTCGACTCCCAACGCAGCAAGCTGGTCATTTGCCTCGGACCGCCGCGTGACCTTGGTTAAATCAACGGCCCGCATTGCCTCGATGTATTGCATCTGGCTGTGGCCATAGCCCACCGGCGCAATATCGCCGACCACAAGCCTGCGCACGGTATCTGGGCGGGTCAGCGCCAACATCATGGAAGCTTTGCCACCCATGGAATGCCCAACGACATCCATTGGCCCACCCAAGTTTTCGATCACCTGTGCCAGATCGCGGGCCATATCGGCATAGCTGTGATCGTCGGACCAGAAGCTGTGCCCGTGGTTGCGCATGTCCACTGTGATGACGCGCCGTGTGTCTGACAGTCGCTTTGCAATCACCCCCCAATTGCGGCCCGATCCATACAGACCGTGGGCGATCAGGACAGGGGGGGCATCGGAATTACCGTGTTCAGAATAGCTGAGCATGAGGGCAGACTTAGCCGTATTGATCAGCCGTCACCAGAGGGATTGAGCGCTCGGGGACACGAGGCTAGAAAACGGTATGGAAACTCAAGACAGCATTCAGGCCCGCGCCGCCCGCGTGCAGGACGCACTGACCACAGCATTTGGCGTGCGCGCCAAATCGCTGGAGGCTGCCCTGCGCCGCACCGGGCGTCGATTGCCCAAACGTCTGCACGCCGAGGCGCGCAAGATCGTCGCGGCACAAGCGTTCGGAGGGCACCCCCGCCTGATGCGCCAGGTAGATGGCGCGGCACTGTCCTCGGCCGAGGACCGGATTGTCGCCTTTCTGAGTGGGATAGACCGGGCCGACCGCCGCAAGGGGCTGTGGCTGGGGATCGCAGCCGCCGTGGCGTTCAATATCCTGCTTGTGTTCACAGCGGTGATTGTCTGGATGTGGTGGACCGGGCAGTTGTAGTCGACGCTGGATGTTTGGTGCCGGGTGTGCCAACGCTTTGTCCGTCATGGCTTTGAATTACAATCATGATTTGACCAAGCGGTCCGGTCGCGTCCTCGTCCTGGGGGCGACTGGCACAATTGGCCGCGCGACCACGGCGGCGCTGGTGCGTCACGGGTATCACGTCACCTGCGTTACGCGCCCGGGGTCCGGCACGCGGGACCGGCAGATCAATCTATCGGGTGCGAAGGTTGTCGAGGCAGACGTCACGGACTCCACCAACCTGCTCAGTACCGTATTCGCCAATGCCTCGTTCGACGCGGTGATTTCCTGTCTTGCGTCGCGCAACGGTGCACCCAAGGACGCTGTGGCTATCGATCATCACGCCACAGTCGGCGCGATCAACGCGGCAAAGGCTGCAGGGGTTGCGCATTTCGTGCTGCTATCTGCGATCTGCGTGCAAAAGCCACGCCTTGCCTTTCAACATGCCAAGCTTGCAGCGGAACAGGCGCTGGTTGCCTCGGGCCTGACCTATTCGATTGTGCGTCCGACGGCCTATTTCAAATCGCTCTCCGGTCAGATCGCGCGGGTGCAGAGGGGCAAGCCATATCTGTTGTTCGGTGACGGTGAATTGACGGCCTGTACGCCAATCAGTGACCGGAATCTGGGAGAATACCTGACGTCTTGCCTCGCTGACCCGATGCTGCAGAACCGCATACTGCCCATTGGTGGGCCTGGACCAGCCCTGACCCCGCGCGCGCAAGGGGAACACCTGTTCTCGTTACTGGGACATAGGCCCAGTTTCAAACATGTCCCGGTTGGCATGATGCGCAGCATTGCGGGCGCACTGGGTGCCGCAAGCCGCATCTTCCCACCGCTGTCTGCAAAGGCCGAGTTTGCGCGGATCGGGTTGTACTACGCGACGGAATCCATGCTTGTCCTTGATCGGGAAACGGGCCGATACGATCGTGACGCCACGCCGTCAACCGGTCAGGATACGTTGTTTGACTACTACGCCGCCGTTATCAACGGCGAAACCACTGTCGAGCGTGGAGAGTACAGCGTGTTCTGAAAGCCCCCCGCGCGATGCAGGGGGCCTTGTGATTTACAGGTTCGGATAAAGT
>NZ_JBYNDP010000037.1:0-31622 GCF_059783535.1 Tateyamaria sp.
CCTGGTCCGGTTACCTGGCGCCCACCTGTATATACAGGTCCTCGGGAATGAGAGAACCAAACGGCTGTGGTGGTCCCGTCACCTTCCCCCAACTTCTCGTGCTGCACATGCGCACAGCATCGGTTCGTGGCCGCGAATTGCGCAAGGTCAGACGCGGCTTATCTTTGCCACAACGCAAGGATAAAAGGAGACACCCATGTCCCTGAGACCCACACTCGAAACCCGTCAGGCCCAACCCACCCTCGAAGGGGCTGGCGTTCATCTGCACCGCGCATTCGGCTTCCAGGACCCGTCGGAACTGGACCCGTTCCTGCTCTTTGACGACTTCCGAAACGATGTGCCGGAGCACTTCGAAAAAGGGTTCCCCTGGCACCCACATAGGGGAATAGAAACAATCACTTACGTGCTTGAAGGCACGGTGGAACACAGCGATTCTCTGGGCAATTCCGGCACGCTGGGTGCGGGATCCGTACAGTGGATGACCGCCGGGTCCGGCATCCTCCACCAGGAGATGCCACATGGCAATGCCAGGGGCCAGATGCACGGCTTCCAACTCTGGGGCAACCTGCCATCAAGCCAGAAAATGACAGCCCCGCGCTATCAGGACATCGCCGGGACGGACATTCCCGAGGTCATCGACGATGACGGCACCCGCGTGCGGGTGATTACCGGTGAATTCTGGGGCAAGAAGGGACCCGTAGATGGCATCGCGGCCGATCCGCAATACCTCGACATCTCGGTGCCAGCAGGCGTCAAAAAGACCTTCAAAATAGATACCTACAGGCGCGCCTTCGCCTATGTATTCCAGGGTGCAGGCGCGTTTGCAGACGCCTCAACCCCGTCCGGCGTGCTTCTGGAAAAAGAGGTGGTAGGGCAAGAGGTTAACATCCGTGACCTCTCCGGCGACCGTACCCTAATCCGTTTCGGCACCGGAGACGAAGTAACCGTACGGGCAGGCCCCGATGGCATCCGCTTCCTGCTGATCTCTGGCGCACCGATCAACGAGCCCGTGGCCTGGCACGGTCCAATCGTGATGAACACGCAAGAAGAGCTGATGCAGGCCATGCGTGACCTGCGCAATGGCACGTTCATCCAACCGGCGCACTAGGGCAGAACGGGACGGCGGGCGGGGCGACTTTGCCAACGGCAAAGAGCGTCCGGCCCGCCGTCACACCATCACGGCTTTACGTACCATGTCCCAATACTGATCTTGTACGTCTGCAAGGCTCAGACGTCCTTCATCCCGAAACCAGGTCGTCACGCCGGTCAGCATCGCAATCACAGCCCAAGTTGCGATCTTGGCATCCGCTACGTCGAAGTCTCCCGCTGCAGCACCATCTCGTAAAATCTGTTCCAAAACAGCCTCATAGCGGCCCCTGAGCCCTTCGATTTCAGCGAAATTCTGCGGGTCCAGATTGCGCAACTCCATATATGCAATGAACACGGCGTCCGGCCGTGCGTGGTGAAACTCAATGTGAAACCGCACGAAGGCTTCAAGCTGATCGACCGGCGCATCCGTATCCATGACCGGTACCGCATCAAGCAACTCGACCATGTGATCGCGCATCAGGGCAAACAACAGGCTTTGTTTGTCTGGCGTATAATTGTAAAGCGCCCCGGCTTGCACGCCGACTTCGCCTGCAATTTGGCGCATGGAAACAGCGGCGTAGCCGTGGCGTGCAAACAGACGCAGCGCCGCTTCGCGAACGCGCGGACCAGTGATGTCGGAATGTGAGCCAGTGGTGCGAGCCATGGGCAAGAATTATCTGAACGCTTGTTCTAAACCAAGCCACGCTTGCGCGGCGCAGGGGCTTAGTGCATCACATAGGCAACACAAGATTTGCGGAGCGTCTCGCCCATGCGCGCAGCGACAGCCCTGATTTGCATGACCTTGACTGCCTGCACGCAGTTTCCCGAGTTGGATAACACCGTCTCTCCCGACGTTGAGGCATCGCAGTTCCCCGCGCTTGTCCCGCTGGAGCCTCTTTTGGCAGGCGCGGCACCGGTCGTGAGTGACCCGGTCCAGACCACGGAAGCACTTGAAGCGCGGGTTGCTGCGCTCAGGGCGCGCGCGCGGGCATTGCAAAGGCGGAACATCGTTGATCCCGCCACGCGGGCAAGAATGCGCGCACGTTTGGGCTAGGCCCTGCGAGCAAGGGCAATTGCACCCGGCCCATGAACCCGTTACATCGCCCGCGACGACCCAACGCTCAAAGGAACCCGACATGAACGCACCGCTTCGGCTTGGTATAGCAGGGTTGGGCACTGTCGGGATCGGCGTGGTCAAGATTGTTCGCCAGCATATTGCATTGCTTGAGGCTCGCACGGGTCGCAAGATCGAGATCAGCGCAGTCAGCGCCAGATCACGCGACAAGGATCGCGGTGTGCCATTGAACGGTTATGCTTGGGAAGACGATCCCGTCGCTCTCGCCACGCGCGATGACGTTGATGTTTATGTCGAGTTGATGGGCGGTACGGACGGTCCGGCCAAAGCATCCGTCGAAGCGGCCATTGGGGCAGGCAAAGACGTTGTAACGGCGAACAAGGCGATGCTTGCCGTTCATGGTCAGGCGCTCGCCGAAGCCGCAGAAGCTAAAGGCATCAGCCTGCGCTATGAGGCGGCCGTTGCAGGTGGCATCCCCGTGATCAAAGCCCTGACAGAAGGGCTGGCAGGGAACGAGATCACGCGCATCGTTGGCGTCATGAACGGCTCGTGCAACTACATCCTGACCCGCATGGAAAGCGCCGGGCTGACCTATGAAGAGGTCTTTGCCGAAGCGGATGGGCTTGGATATCTCGAAGCGGATCCGCAACTTGATGTGGGAGGCATCGACGCGGCGCACAAGCTGGCGATCCTGTCCTCAATCGCTTTTGGCACTCGTGTCGACTTCAACGGGATTGAGCTAGAAGGTATCGAGCGCATCAGCATCGAAGATATCCGGCATGCCGCCGACATGGGCTTCAAGATCAAACTTTTGGGCGTCGCGCAGAAAACCGGGCGTGGTCTGGAACAGCGCATGATGCCGTGCCTCGTGCCCGACACGTCGCCTTTCGGCCAGTTGCAAGGCGGCACGAATATGGTGGCCATTGAAGGGCATGCGGTCGAACAGGTTGTGCTGCGCGGCCCCGGCGCAGGTGAAGGCCCAACTGCATCGGCAGTGATGGGAGATGTCTGCGATATCGCCCGTGGCTTAACCCTGCCCGTCTTCGGACAGCCTGCAGAAACACTCGAAACTGCACCATGTGCGGCCTCTGTCCTGCCCGCGCCTTACTACCTGCGCATGGCACTCGTGGACAAACCTGGTGCGCTCGCCAAAATTGCGACCGTGTTGGGAGAGGCCGGTGTCAGCATCGACCGGATGCGCCAATATGGCCACAGCGACACCACCGCCCCCGTTCTGATCGTCACCCACACCTGCACACGCGCCGCCGTGAACGAGGCCATCAAGGCAATGCAGGCCACTGGCGTTCTTGCGTCGGACCCGGTTGTCTTACGCATTGAGTCCGTCTGACACTTCATACTTCCCAAAGGATTTCCCACGATGACATCTACCGCACAATTCCAGGATCGCATGCTTTCGCTGGGCCTTGCCCGTGTGTCGGAAGCTGCTGCACTCGCCTCGGCCCGACTGGTGGGTCACGGAGATGAAAAAGCGGCAGATCAGGCAGCCGTAAATGCCATGCGCCAGCAGCTCAACATGCTCGACATTGCGGGTGTCGTGGTCATTGGTGAGGGCGAGCGGGATGAAGCGCCCATGCTGTTCATCGGCGAAGAGGTTGGAACAGGCACCGGCCCCGGCGTCGACATCGCACTCGATCCGCTCGAAGGCACGACGCTCACGGCTAAAGACATGCCAAATGCGTTGACTGTCATCGCAATGGGCCCACGCGGCAGCATGCTGCACGCACCGGACGTCTACATGGACAAGCTGGCGATCGGCCCGGGATTTGCGCCTGACACGGTCACGCTGGAGATGAGCCCTGCTGAGCGTGTGCAGGCGCTCGCCAAGGCGAAGGGCTGCGAGACATCGGATATCACCGTATGCATCCTCGAACGTCCGCGGCACGAAGCGATCATCAACGAAGTGCGCGGCACCGGAGCATCCATCCGTCTGATCACAGATGGCGACGTCGCGGGCGTGATGCATTGCGCCGACCCCACCACCGGCATTGACATGTATATGGGTGAAGGTGGCGCACCCGAAGGTGTGTTGGCTGCTGCCGCGCTGAAATGCATGGGAGGACAGATCTATGGCCGGTTGCTTTTCCGTAATGATGATGAAAAAGGTCGCGCAACCAAAGCTGGCATCACCGACCTAAACCGCGTCTACACCCGCGATGAGATGGTGACCCAAGACGTTATCTTTGCGGCAACAGGTGTCACGAGTGGCTCGCTCTTGCATGCGGTACAGCGCGAACCCGGCTGGCTGACCTGTGAAACGCTTCTCATGCGGTCCAAGACCGGATCGGTCCGCCGCATCAACTACCGGACACCGACACACACGGTTTGACGTGCGGGGCGGACGACACGTCCGCTTTACGACAGTGTTGCCACAGGTGCGCCCGCGCCTAAACTGGCGCAACCTTGCGCGAAGGGGAGGCGCACATTGGCATTCTTGGGGGTTGAACAGTCATTGACAGGAAGGGCCTGGATCGGCCCGGACGTCGCGACCGAACGCGCCGCGGAGGCTTTGGCACAGCACACACAATTGCCCCGACCGGTCTGTCAAATCCTCGCTCGCATGGGCGTATCTGCCGACGCAGCAGAACCCTACCTGTCCCCTACCCTGAGGGACTTGATGCCGGATCCGCGATCTTTGCGGGATATGGAAACCGCCGTGACCCGCATGCTGGAGGCAGTGCGAAAGCGAGAGAACATTGCAATCTTCGCAGATTACGATGTGGACGGCGGCAGTTCTGCGGCTTTGTTGATCACATGGCTCAGGGCGATGGGGACAACGGCTACGCTCTATGTTCCGGATCGCATTGACGAGGGATACGGACCAAATGACGAGGCGATGGCAAGGCTCGCCTCTGCACATGACCTGATTGTTTGCGTTGATTGTGGGACCTTGTCGCATGGCCCAATCGCCGCAGCGAAAGGGGCAGACGTCATCGTTTTGGATCACCACCTCAGTGCCGAAACACTACCCGACGTCTATGCCGTCGTGAACCCGAACCGGCAGGATGAAGATGGGGCATTGGCGCACCTTTGTGCGGCGGCCGTGGTCTTTTTGGCTCTGGTTGAAGCGGGTCGCCAATTGCGCGCTACCGGTGCACAAGGCCCGGACCTGATGGCAATGCTGGACCTTGTAGGGTTGGCAACGGTCGCGGATGTCGCACCCTTGATCGGCGTCAATCGCGCCTTTGTGCGACAAGGGCTCAAGATCATGGCGCGACGTGAGAGAGTTGGACTGGTTGCCCTTGCCGATTTGGCAGGACTTGATACCGCGCCTACGCCATATCACCTAGGCTACCTGCTTGGACCGCGAATCAATGCGGGTGGGCGCATCGGACAGGCAGATTTAGGTGCCCGCTTGTTGGCGACCACTGATCCCCACGAAGCGTCCGCCCTTTCTGAACGGCTCAACACGCTCAATACTGAACGGCGTGAGATCGAGGCACGTGTTCGCGCGGAAGCCATAGCTCAGTGTGAGGTACGTGGTGCGGATGGCGCATTGGCTTGGGCTGCGGGTCCCGGATGGCACCCGGGTGTAGTCGGCATCGTGGCATCACGCGTGAAGGAGGCCACTAACCGGCCATCCATCGTCATCGGGGTTGAGAATGGGATCGGCAAGGGATCAGGTCGATCTGTGTCCGGGATCGACCTCGGCGCACCCATCCAGAGGCTGGCAGCCGAGGGTATGTTGATCAAGGGTGGTGGGCACAAGATGGCCGCGGGCCTCACTGTCGCAGAGGACAAGATCGAACCCGCCATGGCGCGCCTGTCCGAACTTTTGGGCAAGCAAGGGGCCGATGCGCTCGGACCGGCCGATCTGCGCCTTGATGGTGTGTTGATGCCTGGTGCGGCCACGGTCGAGTTGCTGGACCAGATTGACGCAGCGGGTCCATTCGGAGCGGGCGCCCCTGCCCCGCGCTATGCCTTTGCGGGAATGCGTATTCTGCAAGCCCGGCGTGTGGGAGAAGCACATCTGAAGCTCACCTTTGGAGAACCCGGTGGGGCACGTTTGGATGCCATCGCATTTGGCGCATTCGACAGTCCGTTGGGGCAATTGCTGATGGATCATGGCGGCGCTCCGTTCCACTTGGCGGGTCGCATTGAAGTCAATTCTTTCCGTGGTCGGCAATCTGTTCAACTCCGGCTCGAAGATGCCGCTCGAGCCTGACATCCCAAGCCACAAACATTCGGCAGAAATATCGCTTTACGGACGTTTTTTCCGCTTGCGCAACATGGCCGAATTGCCTATCTGAGCGCTCACACCAGCGCTGGCCCGTTCGTCTATCGGTTAGGACGCCAGGTTTTCAACCTGGAAAGAGGGGTTCGATTCCCCTACGGGCTGCCAGTTTTACATCCGTTTTTCTTTGGTTTTGCAAAGGCGCTTCGTTTTTTCGGCGCCCGCTGTCTGGTGTTTTTCATCTTAGACATGTGAAACCGAAGTCGGCCACCTGTAGCAGGTTCAGCGATCAAAGCGCGAAGCATTGTCCTGCATCACCGTCTCAATGCATCTGATTGGAACTCTGGTCGAAGCGAAAGATAAGGCAGATCAGGCGCTGCTCGCGGCATCCCGACCCACGGGTGGCGCAAGATTCTGAGCATTCTGTCGCAAGGCCGGTGCGTAATGGGTCTGTTGTCCGCGGCCACCATGTTTGGACGCATAGAGAGCGACATCGGCATCATCCATGACTTCGGCCACCGATTGTGCAGATTCCGGATCGAATATGGCTGACCCAATACTTGCCGAGATGCGGCACATCTCGCCCTGAAACGGAATTGGCTGTGACAGTCTCTGGATGATTCGACGGCCAATCCCCTCAATTGCATTGCCATCTTTTGCATGGGGTAGAATGACGACAAATTCGTCGCCGCCAACACGCGCTACGGTATCACTCTCGCGCGTTTCTTCGACCATGACGCGCGCAACTGTTTGCAACACATGGTCGCCGGCTGCGTGCCCAAGCGTGTCATTCACAGCCTTAAACCAATCCAGGTCGATCTGCATCAAACCAAAGCGCGTGCCCCAATCCATGTGGCGCGCCAGCACATGATCCATTGCGCGACGGTTCTTGAGCCCGGTCAATGTGTCCGTGAACGCCTGTTCTTCTGCGGCAATCATTGCGCCTTGCAGACGGAGGTTGAGTTTGCGTGACGCCTCCATCGCAGCTGACTTGGCTTCAACCAGATACAGCATCTCAATCGTTAGGTCGGTGGCTGCAAAATCGGAACTGTTAAGAGCATAATCCGACACGGCATCAACCACAGAGATGCCAAATGACAGGTTCACAATGCTCTGTCCCTCTTGTGGCCCGGCAACCAACAAACCTTTGACCTCGGTCTTGGGGGCGTCGCGGAACTGCAAGTGAAGCTTGGTGCCCGCCGTGGCGCGCAGACCATCGATCGAGGTGATTGCGCGCGGCCGCCTCAGGTCGAAGATTTCGAGGAACCGCCGACCGATCATTGGACTGTCAGGGCGCAACTTCTGGAGCGTGGGACCAGCATGCACGACGTGCCCTGTTGGCCCAAGTACAAGATGCATCGGGCAAAGCACATCCATCGCCTGCATCAGAGCAGCCTGATCCATCATGATGCACGTGCCCCCAAATCAAAAACGCGCCCCTCCGCAAACTCGGTTTCGACCAAGCTTACCGAAATCGTCTCAATGCCATTGCCCCGCCCAGTGTGTTCGAGAAGCGCAAGTGCGCCGTAGTCATCCGCCATTGTCCGTAGAATGCCCATCATCACATGCCCGTATCCGCCGATCGGGCTTTCGCAGATGAGACTGAACTGTGTTGGAGAGTGATCGCGTAATTCGATTCGAGGCAAATCGAGATCAGCGACAGCTAGGCGGACGCGATCCGGCAGATCATCCAACGAATGAAGGAACTCAACAAATGTCACGCCGCCAAAACGCAACAGTCGCCGCAGCGCTTCGACATTGGGGTGCGACACAAGATATGTCCCCATGTCCTCCATCACATCGCTGCGCGGTCGATTCAGGATTTGACTGATCGCATTCAACAAACGCGGTGTAATGTCATCATCGTAGATCAGCATCGACTCGAATTCGACAAAGTCGAGATCCGCAAAACGGGTCGCTTCGACCCATTTGTCCGCTCCATAACTGTCTGTTACGAAACACTGAATTGCCCGATTGATCAGCCCATGCATTGCACGACATTCCCATTACCACGGGAACACCATGTGCAATCAGCTCTAAACAATCCTATAACAGATGCAATTTGACCTAGTTTTTGGACCCAAAAGGCTCAAAAATCGGTCGGCGCTCCACCTTCGGCCTTGCGACGTGCAACGAAGTCAGCAAGTTGATCGCGAATGCCATCATCAATCACCGGTGCCTCACAACTCGCTACAATCTCTTTGAAAACCCGATGCGCTCTTTCCGGCGTCCATACGGCGCCGGCGGCCTCCCAACCCTCATAGTTTTTCCAGTCGCTCAGGAAAGGTTGGTAGAATGCAGTGCTATATCGATCCTGCGTGTGTTGGATTCCAAAGAAATGCCCTTCATTTCCCACCGACTTGATGGCGTCCAGTGCTATATCATCCACCCCTGTGCCTACTATTGACGGCTCCATATAGCGTTGAATTTGCTGAAGAACTTCGCAGTCCATTACAAATTTCTCAGGGCTTGCGATCAGTCCACCCTCAAGCCATCCGGCCGCGTGATAAACCATGTTCGTGCCCGACTGGACCGCCGCCCACAAGCTGTTCGAGGTTTCCCACATCGCCTGCCCATCCGGCACATTGGCGGCGCATACGCCTGACGATCGCATGGGCAATCCATAGAATCGCGCCAATTGACCTGTCATCTGGGTCGCACGCATGTACTCTGGCGTACCGAAAGCCGGTGCACCGGACTTCATATCAACATTCGACGTGAAGGTGCCAATCGCACAAGGCGCACCTGGGGCCACATATTGAAAGAGCGCAATGGCACACAGCGCCTCGGCGATGGATTGTGCCACAGCGCCCGCCATCGTGACCGGTGCCATTGCTCCTGCCAGTGTAAACGGTGTCACGACAACGGCTTGGCCACGGCGCACCATGCGCAAACATCCGTCGATCATGGGGTGGTCATGCTTGAGCGGCGAGGTGGAATTGATGTTGGTGTACATCCGCGGGGCCGCATCGAATTCTTCGTGGCTGAGCCCACCGGCAATGCGTACCATCTCCATAACGTCTTCAACGCGTTCTTTGCCCAGGGAGTATGCGTGCATGACTTTGTCAGTCAGCGTGAGCTTGTCATAGAGCACATCAAGGTGACGTACGCTGGCGTGTATGTCGACGGGCTCAACCGGATACCCACCTGCGAAATGGATGCAGTTGAAATACTGGGTGAGCTTCAGAAGGTTGGCGCACATTTCGCGCGTGCCGGGCACCTTTGTGCCAACTTCCATGTCCCAGTAGTTGGGCGGTGACGACACGTTACCAAAAAGCAGGTTCTTGCCACCCACAGTAATCGTCCGGTCGGGGTTCCGCGGCGTGATGGTGAATTCGGATGGTGCCTTGCGCACCATTTCCATCACGAAGTCGCGGTCCATACGAACAATATCACCGTCTACGCGACACCCTGCCCCACGCAGAATGCCCAGCGCTTCTTCGTTGAGAAACTGAACCCCTATTTCTTCGAGGATCCGCATGGCGCCATCGTGGATTGCCTCAACGCCTTCGGGCCGCAGAGGCTCCACCGGCGGATCAACAATGATCGGCGGCTTCCAAGGCATCTGATCAATGACTGCTGCACCCCGGCGGGCGGCCGCTCCAGCCCTGCCGCCGCCACGCGTTCTGCGTCGTGTCGCCGTTTCTGTCATTGTATCGCCCCTTCGAACCGCGTGTGCAGAACACGACACATCAGCCACACTTTCGGTACATCTCCATTTGCGACGGGCTGTGTCGTTTTTCTTGGCCGAAGGGGCGAATTTGTGTTCGTCAGACGGTCGCCAGTTGATCGAGCCAATCCGGCAGCGAACCGATGTCGGGCAAAACCATATCTGCATGTGGGGCCAATGCCTCAAGCGGGGCCATGCCTGTCAGAACGCCAATCGTCCGCATCCCTGCCGCCCGCCCGGCATGCAAATCATGGGTGCTGTCTCCCACCATGACGACTGTTTTCGCCGCAATCCCGGTTTCCGTGCAGAACCCAAGCAACTGCCCGGGTGCAGGCTTGCCACCAAAACCACTGTCACTGCCCGCGATGAAGTCAAAGAAACCATCCACACCTGCGGACCGCAAATGTGCACGGGCGGGCGCTTCGGCATCATTGGTGGCAACGCCGAGTGCCAGACCGCGCGCGCGCAAGCTGGTCAAAAGCGGCTTGAGAGGGACAGCCTCGGCCTGCGGCGCATGCGCCGCTTCTTCGTTGAGAAGCGCCACCAGTTCATCAAGTGGCATATCCGGGAAATGCGTATTCAGCTTAGACGCAATTTCGTTGGGCGTGCCTGCAATCACAACGCTTTTGGGCAAGAACCGCGCACGTGCAAGGTCAAAGCCAATCGCTGCACCCGCCCTTTGCGCAAGGACCTCGTCTCCGCATGCGGCACGACGCAAGAACGCTGCGGCCCAAGCTTCCCAGGTGGTGGAAAAATCAAAAAGCGTTCCATCCTTATCGAAGATGATCCCGCGAACGGGAGATCCGGCTACAGTCACGTCCAATGAACTTCTCCGCCACCCGGCAACTCCATACGTGCTCGCATGGGCGCGTCGTAGGGCAATCCCTGCGCATCGCAGAATGCCGTCACCCACGCGTCATCCATCATTATGAAGTCCAGCAAAGCCCCTAAAAAGGACGGATCGCCCACTCCGGCCCTCATGTCCGTCTCGCTGGCGCCGGTTGCACCAAGGAATACAGGCAGCAACTCTTCATTTCCGACCATCCAAGCAACGGCCTGCAAACCGACAACTTCGGCGGATTCTTGCGAATGAGGCATCAAGTTTGGCCTTTGCAGTCTTATGGAAACGCTTTGTTAACCTAAACGATCAAAAACCGAATGCACGGCTTTTGCAATGAATTGGAAGCGTCTCATGCACGGCAAGGTCCTCGTTATCGACCCAATTGCGACAAACCGCATTGCGTTGCGTGTCAAGCTGGCGGCCAGTCATTACAATATGCTCCAAGCCGGCTCGATCGCCGATGCCATACAAGTTTTGGCGCAGGATACACCGGACCTGATACTGTGCGCAGGCACTCTCCCTGATGGGGACCCGCTGCGGCTGCTCTCTCGGATTCGCAAGATGGGATTGGCCGGAAAGATGCCGATCATCGCGTTGAGCTGCGTAGACAGCGAAGCCGAACGCTTGCGTTTGCTCGCCGGTGGTATCGACGATGTTTTGCAGAAACCAATTAACGATGCACTGCTTCTTGCCAGAACCCGGTCGATCATTCGCGCCTACGCATCGGCAAGTGAATGGACTCTGCGCGAAGGCACATCGCGAGCATTGGGATTTGGAGAAGCGATAGCGACGTTTTCACCGGCGCAAACTGTACGCATCATTGCTGAGGATCAGTCCTCGGCAACCCCCTGGATCACCGCACTTTCTGACCGGATCAATGCAAGAACCGTCTTTGCCAAACCCGCCGCGGCAGTGTCGGACGCAGAACCCGGACGCACCCCGGACGCATTTGTACTGGTGATCGGATCGGATGAAGGGCCGCAAATGCTGCAATTACTGGCAACCATCCGCAGTCAAGCCAACACACGTCACTGCGCCATTCTTGCGGTGCTGGACAGTGATTATGCCACACTCGGTGCACAAATGCTGGACATGGGCGCCAATGACTTGATGCGCTGCACTCGGTCGTCCGAAGAATTGGCACTGCGCCTCGAAGCGTTGCTGAGCAGAAAGATGGTGACCGATTCACTGCGCGACACCGTACGTTCTGGCATCGAAGCAGCGGTGATTGACCCGCTCACCGGTTTACACAATCGCCGCTATGCAATGCCGCACCTGTCACGCATTGCAGAGCGTGCGACGCGCACAGGTAAACCCTATGCCGTGATGATTGCGGACATGGATCATTTTAAGCGGATCAATGACACGCTCGGCCATGCCGCTGGGGACGCCGTTCTGGTCGAAACGGCGCGCCGATTGAAAGAGAACCTGCGCGCCGTTGATCTTGTTGCGCGCATCGGAGGTGAGGAATTTCTGATCGTGCTTCCTGGTATTGGTCTTGGAAATGCCCGAAAGGCCGCCAAACGACTATGCCAGATCATTCAGGACACCCCTTTCGAGGTGCCGGACAGGACGGCGCCGGTGAATGCCACGATCTCGATTGGAATGACTGTGATAGATCCGCTAAATGGCACCCAGTCGACTGTCGCGCAAAAGCCCGAGGCATTGCTCGACCGCGCGGATAAAGCCCTGTACGGAGCAAAAGCAAAGGGACGCAATCGCGTTATCCTAAGCCGTCCAGCCGCATAGACTATCTTCGCACAGGATCGGGATGCACTCTTACTTGTCTACGCGCGCGGGCTGACGCAGCTTCTGCTGTCAGTAAGAGTATTCGGCAAATACTCGGCTGATATCGCCGTTCCAATCACCGTGGTAATGATCCAGCAACTCGTCTGCCGGGACTTTTCCTGTCTCAACACTTTCCTGCAATGCGTTCAGAAAGTGGGTCTCATCAGGCACCAGCCCCCCAGCGCCGGGACGCGCCCGCGCCTTCAGACCCGAATGTGAGATTGCAACCGCTTCGCGCGCAAGGTCATGCATCTTCACGCCGTTCACTTCTGCCTGCAGCCCATCAACCGATGCTGCCACATGCAGACCGCTCCGCGTTTCAGCGTCCAAACCCTTGATCAAGTCCCAGGCTGCATCCAATGCCGTCTGGTCATATGTCAGTCCGACCCAGAACGCAGGCAACGCACACAAACGTCGCCAAGGTCCCCCATCGGCCCCACGCATTTCTATGAATTTCTTGACCCGCGCCTCGGGAAAGGCGGTCGTCAGGTGGTCAGCCCAATCGCTGAGCAAGGGTGTTTCGCCCGGCAGTGCTGGCAGCTTGCCGTTTAGGAAGTCTCGGAAGGATTGACCAAGCGCGTTGAGGTATTTGCCATCGCGATAAACGAAGTACATGGGCACATCGAGCGCATATTCGACCCAGCGTTCAAACCCAAAGCCTTCTTCGAACACAAACGGCACCATCCCTGTGCGCGCGGGGTCAAGATCGCGCCAGACGCGGCTGCGCCACGACTTGTGGCCATTCAGCTTGTTTTCGAAAAAGGGCGAATTGGCGAAGAGCGCCACGGCCACCGGCTGGAGGGCCACGGCCACGCGCATCTTTTGCACCATGTCCGCCTCAGATTCGAAATCAAGGTTCACCTGTACGGTGCAGGTCCGACGCATCATCGTCCGACCCATCGTGCCAACCTTGCCCATGTAGGCGTCCATTAGCTTGTAGCGCCCTTTGGGCATCAGAGGCATTTCCTCGTGGCTCCAGATCGGCGCGGCACCGAGACCGATGAAACCCACGCCAATCTCGTTGGCGATGTCCATCACCTCACGCAGGTGCTGATTCACCTCATCACAGGTCTCGTGAATTGTCTCGAGCGGCGCGCCAGACAACTCAAGCGCCCCACCTGGTTCGAGCGAGATGTTGGCACCGTCCTTTTGCAAACCAATCAACTCGCCGCCCTCACGCAACTCACCCCACTGGTGACGGTCGCGCAGTGCACTCAGAACCGCTTCGATCGATCGCGCGCCTTCGTAGGGGAGCGGCTTCAGTGTGTCGCGGCAGTAGCCGAACTTTTCGTGCTCGGTTCCAATACGCCAGTCCGCCTTCGGCTTGCATCCATCGACCATGTATTGAACGAGTTGGTCGTAGTGTTCGATTGGCCCGCCGCCGGACTGAGGGATGGACATGGAGGCGCTCCGCTTTGCGTTGGTCTGAGGCTGCAAGGGATGGTGCGAATTGCAAGAGGTGTCAATGCACTGGGGGCGTGCGCCAAATCACGGGGCTGTGCGCATCCACGCGCAGCAGGTTGCAACCCGGCTTACGCCCGGCCAAGTGGCTCCATTTGGGCAAGTGTTGGTGCAGTGCGTTCCCAGATTAGAACCGGCAGGTCTGGTCTGGAACGTAGTTGGGCCAGCATCCGTTCGGTTTTGAGCCCAGGCAGAGCGGCAAATGCATCAAATAACTCATCTGCCCCTTCGGCATCCACAGGAATCATGAGCGGTGGCTGGTGAGGTTGATCAAGGCGCCAATGCGCGGGGGATTGCGCTCCGTCTAACGTCAAGCGCTGTAGTTCTCGCATGGACACTGAACCGCCACTGAGGGGTCCAAAATAGGTGACTTCCCCCTCGTCCACTTGCACGGTGCCAAGGCCCCCGCCTGCCCCGCGAAAACGCCCGCGTTGCAGACCAACCATGATCAGCGCCCCAGCCCCGACCAGCATCACCGGCGCAATGTATCCCAAAACGCCGCGCGCCTGAGCCAGCCACCAAAGCGCCAGGATGGCCAATGCGATTCCGGCCAGAACCTCGCGCCATCGCCAAAGGGTGGCTTTTGCTTCGGGTCTAAAGAACATTAGCCATTTCCCCGTCATGCGAGATATCAGATCTGCCCGACATCACCGCCAATCCCCCAACTGCTGCTGCCACACTGTCAATGCGGCCACTGCAGCCGTATCCGCCCGTAAGATGCGCGGGCCCAGCTGCACTGCGTGGGCATTGTCGTGCGCGTGCAGGCGGGCACGTTCCTTATCTGAAAAGCCACCCTCGGGCCCTATCAGGATAGCCCAAGGACCCGAGATATCCGGTAAGGTGGATGTTTCCTTTGCCTCGGCCAAAACTTCGTCGCAGAACATCACCTGCCTGTCGCCCAGATCGGACAAAACCCGGTCGAGCCGTTTCATATCATCAACCTCGGGCACATAGGTCCCGCCGCATTGCTCGGTTGCCTCAACAGCGTGGGCCTGCAAACGATCGCGCTGAACACGTCCGGCATTCGTGAAATCTGTTTGGACCGGCAGGATACGCCGTGCGCCCATCTCAGCCGCTTTTTCGACGATGAAGTCGGTGCGCGCCTTCTTGATCGGGGCGAACATCAACCACAGATCGGGCGGCATTTGCAGCGGTCGGGTCTCGGCCTCACACACAAGTGTCCCCCCACGCTTGCCTGCCTCGGTCACTTCTGCCCGCCACTCACCATCCTGCCCATTGAACAACAAAACGGCAGCACCCACCGAAAGGCGCATCACGCCAAAAAGGTAATGAGCCTGCTCCCGCGACAGCGGGACCGATTGCCCCTGCCCCAGAGCGTGTTCTACATAAAGGCGGATCTTCGCATCACTCATGAGCCCCTACATATGACCAACACGCAGCCATCACCAGACGGACAAGTCGCCGACGCCGTGGCAGGCAACTGGGTGGACACGCTGGCCCCGGCTTGGAGCCGCCCATACCTGCGGCTCAGTCGGGCGGATCGGCCAATTGGCACATGGTTGCTGTTATTGCCGTGCCTGTGGGGTCTGGCGCTTGCGATAATCCACGACCAAAGCCCGCGCTGGGAAGACGCATGGATTGCCGTTGGGTGCGCATTGGGCGCCTGGTTGATGCGCGGCGCAGGCTGCACGTGGAACGACATCTCGGACCGCGACTTTGATGGTCAGGTCGAGCGTACGCGGTCACGTCCCATCCCGTCGGGCCAAGTCACAGTGCGCGGCGCAGTGATCTGGATGTCCCTGCAATCTCTCATCGCCTTTGCTATCCTGCTGACCTTCAACAGCGCAGCCATATTGCTGGGCATCCTGGCCGTGCTGCCGGTCGCAGTCTATCCATTCGCCAAAAGGTTCACATGGTGGCCCCAACTCTTTCTCGGATTGGCCTTCAACTGGGGCGCGCTGCTGGCTTGGACAGCGCATACCGGGCAGTTGGAAGCACCTGCCATTGTGCTGTACTTGGCAGGGATCGCATGGACGCTGTTCTATGACACGATCTATGCCCATCAGGACACTGAGGACGACGCGCTTATTGGCGTCAAATCAACAGCGCGCCTGTTTGATAACAACACAGCCCAGTGGCTGCGCAGGTTCCTCATGGCGACGGTGGGTCTGATGGGGATCGCTGTCATATTTGCTGCCCTCGACACCGCCAACGTACTGGCGATGGTTCTGGCACTGGGGGGACCTTGGGCCATGGGATGGCACATGGCATGGCAATTGCGCGGGCTGGACATAGAGAACGCTGCCAAATGCCTGCAATTGTTCCGGGCCAATCGGGATACGGGCGCGATTCCGCTGCTCTTTTTCTGCGCCGCATTGCTGGTATGATTGAACCCCCGCTTCAAGCCGCGTAAACCGGGTCGCGCTACTGACCTTAGAAAGGGTTGTATGTGATGCGTTTGTCGTCCCTTCTGATCGTCGTCACCACGTTTGCCGTGGCGGCCGTGCTCGCGTTGGTGACGGCGAATCTGTCCGTCAAACTGATCGAAGAAAACTCGGAAATCAGCGTGCGCGATGCGCTGGATGAAGCGAGCCTGACCTGGGCTGAGGTCGAAGCAGACGGTTTGCAAGTCACGCTGGCTGGCATCGCGCCCACGGAAGCCGTGCGCTTTGCCGCTTTGTCCAGTGCAGGCAGCGTCGTCGACGCCGCTCGTGTCATCGACGAGATGGAGGTTGAAGCCGCGGCGGCCATCGCGCCGCCCCGTTTTTCGGCTGAAATCCTCCGTAATGACGCGGGACTGTCCATCATCGGTCTCATCCCGGCAACGACAGATCGAACCGCCGTCATTGACCGCATCACGGCCATTGCAGGCGATCTGCCGGTGACCGACCTGATCGAGGTGGCGGACTACCCTGCCCCGGCAGGCTGGGAAGATTCCCTTGGCTTTTCGCTTGCCGCGATGGAGCGTTTGCCTCGTGCCAAAGTATCGGTCACAGCCGGCCGCGTGTCGATCCGGGCCATCACCGACAGCGCCGAGGAAAAGGCGCAGCTTGAAACACAATTGAACCGCGCGGCGCCGCCCGGTCTGCGCGTTGCCCTTGATATTGCCGCACCACGTCCCGTCATCACCCCGTTCACCTTGCGGTTGGTCAAGGATGAAAGCGGTACACGCTTCGACGCCTGTTCTGCCGATACCGAAGCGGCACGTACACGGATCGTCGCTGCCGCCTTGAGCGCTGGACTAACCGGCTCCGCGACTTGCACAGTTGGGATGGGTGTGCCCAGCCCGAAATGGAGCAGTGCGGTGGAGCAATCCATTACCGCCCTCGACGAGTTGGGCGCTGGATCGGTTACCTTTTCCGATGCGGACATCACCCTGATTGCCGCCGAAGGCACTGCGCAACCCGATTTCGACCGCATTGTCGGCGAGTTGGAAAACCGGTTGCCCGAAGTGTTTGCGCTCTATGCCAAGTTGCCCGAGACTGTGGACCCCACCCAAGGTCCACCGGAATTTGTTGCCACATTCAGCCCGGAAGGTCTGGTGCAATTGCGGGGCCGGATTTCGGATGAAAATCTGCGGTCACTGGTGGACAGTTACGCTCAGGCCGCCTTTGGCTCAGACAGCGTCTATACCGCGACCCGCATTGTCGATGACCTGCCCTCAGACTGGCCCGTTCGCGTGCTGACGGGCCTTGAGGCGCTATCGAAACTGTCGAATGGTGCCGTAACCGTAACGCCTGACACGCTGACCGTGTCGGGTAACACCGGCAACCCAAAGGCCAGTACCGCGATCGCCAGTCTGCTGGCCTCAAAACTGGGGGAAGCGGAAGAATTCGACATCCGCGTCACGTATCAGGAAAAACTGGACCCGGTGGCCGGCCTCCCGACGCCCGACGAATGCGAGGCAGAGATTGCGACGATCCTGTCGTCATCAAAGATCCGTTTCGAGCCTGGCAGCGCCACTATCGATGCCAGCGCTTTGGGCACCATGGACGACATAGCGGAAGTACTACGTCAATGCGGTGATTTGCGGCTCGAGATTCAGGGGCACACTGACAGTCAGGGCCGTGAAGAAATGAACCTGAACCTGAGCCAGGCGCGGGCACAATCGGTCCTGAATGAATTGCGAGCGCGACGCGTGCTGACCGCCACTTATTCGGCCAAGGGCTATGGTGAAGCTGATCCAATCGCCGAAAATGATACCGAGGAAGGGCGCGAGGCCAACAGGCGCATCGAATTCAAACTGATCCGCCCCACCCCTTCCGTACCGGAAGGCGAAACAACGCTGGAAACCCTGGCCGGAACAGGCGATACAGAGGCGGGCACAGAGGACAGCGCCGAAGGACAGGACGATGAGCAGAACTGAGTTTGTCATTGCGACAGCCATCATTCTTTTCATTGCATTCTGCCTTGGCTGGTTCGCCAATTGGCTGATCCATCGCTTTACTCGTGTCGCTGCAGGGGATGTGGCCGAACTGGACCGCATGAGCCAGGAACTGCACGAAGCCGAAGAGACACGCGATCAGGCCATTACTTACCTGCAGCAACGCGAGGCTGAACTGACCAACCAACTGAGCCAGACCGAAGCGGAGCTGCGTGCCGCCATGGACGGATTGCGTGACGCGCGTCACGAGGCCGAAGAGCTGCGTGCCTGGATTGATCGGCAGCAGGCGAGCTGATGTAATGGGCGGATCAAGATCCGCCATACAGCCGAGTTGGTAAGGCGGATTTCAATCCGCCGCGCCTAGGTTTTTTGTGGGGGTTCTTCTCACGCTAATTTCGTAAGGCGGATCTTGATCCGCCACTACCACCTTGTCAGCGCGTCTTCGTCTTCGTCCCGCGCGGCAACCCATTCCGCGCCGTCTTTGGTGATCTCCCGCTTCCAGAATGGGGCGCGGGATTTAAGGTAATCCATCAAAAACTCGGCTGCCTCGAACGCATCCTTGCGATGCCGTGCCGCAGTGGCGACCATCATGATCATCTCACCCACGTCCAGCCGCCCGTGGCGGTGGATGACCAACGTGTCCTCAAGCGACCAGCGCGTCATGGCCTGGCTCGCGATCTCGGACAGCGCCGCTTCTGTCATACCGGGATAATGCTCGATTTCCATGGACTGCAAACCGCCATCTACGTCCCGTACAATGCCCGTGAAAGTCACCACGGCCCCCGAGACAGCCCGACCTTCGGCGAAACCTGCAGCCTCTGCCCCGAAATCGAATGGGGTATCCTGCACCACGACACGCATGGCGTTAACCACCTGTCATCGGTGGGAAAAAGGCCACTTCGCGCACGCCGGTCAGAGACGCATCAAAGTCCGTCAATTGCTGGTCCACAGCCACGCGCAGAGCGGTGATGTCGGCAAAGGCCGCAGCGTATCGTTCTTCGCGCCCACGCAGTTCGTCCACGAGGTCCATGACTGTTGTGGCCTTGGTCTCGACCGCCTCACGGGGAATGCCAATCCGTTCGCGGACCCAGGCGAAATACAGCACGTCCATCGTTGTCACCCTTTCAAATGCGGCATGGCCTTACGGAAGTAATCCCACCCGGTGATAAAGGTAAGTGCAGCAGCGATCCACAGCAACCAAAGGCCTATACGGCCCGACCAGTCAGCGCCGGCCAGCTTCCAAGACAGCCCCATATGATCCGGTTCGTCGCCATTCAGGATAGCGCTGACCATGGCCTGATCCATGCCCCAAATCGACATCCCGAAATAATGCTCGAACACCCCTTGCGAGAACAGCACAGCAATAGCGATCATCTGTAGAGTTGTCTTCCATTTCGCCAATTTCGTGACGCTCAGCGTCCCGGCGGTATCACCCAAGTATTCGCGCAGGCCCGACACGAACACCTCGCGAAAAAGGATCATGGTCGCGGGCAAAACAAGCCACGGAGACCAGCTGGAAAAACCAATGATAACCATCAGCGCGATCACCACCATGGCCTTGTCTGCAATGGGATCAAGCATGGTGCCCAGTTTGGTCTGTTGCCCCCAGGCACGGGCGAGGTAGCCGTCGAACCAGTCGGTGATCGCAGCCCCCACAAAAAGGATCACGGCAAGGATGTCGGCGTAAGGGCGCGTGAAGTAGAGGAACATGACCGCAACCAGAGGCGCGGCGATCAGTCGAAGAGTTGTAAGCGTGTTCGGGATGTTCCAAGTCATGTGGCAGGTCTAGCCTGAACTTGCAGGAGCGGAAAGAGCCGACAGATCACGTGCCAAGCTGTGCCGGTAACCCTCATTGATCATGAAAAAAATCATAGACTTTTTGCGCCAGCCCCTCTGATACACCGTCGACTGCCTTGAGGTCTGCAAGATTGGCCCGGCTCACTGCCTTGGCTGAGCCGAAATGAGCCAGCAAAGCGCGCTTCCGCGACGCGCCCACGCCGGGAATGTCATCAAGCGGGTTTTTCATGTTTGATTTTGCTCTCTTTGCACGGTGCGTCCCGATGGCAAAGCGGTGCGCTTCATCCCGCATACGCTGCACGAAATAGAGCACCGGATCATTGTGGCGCAGGGCAAAGGTGCGTTGGCCGACACGGTGGAATTCTTCTTTGCCAGCATCACGGTCCACGCCCTTGGCCACACCAATCATGGGAATATCCTCGACGCCATGCTCCGCCATGATTTCGGCGACGGCACTCACCTGCCCCGCCCCGCCGTCGATCAGCAGCAGATCCGGCCACATGCCCTTGGCCCGGTCGGGGTCTTCCGACAGCAGGCGCTTGAAACGGCGGTGCAATACCTCTTTCATCATTCCGAAATCGTCGCCGGGGGTCAGATCATCACCCCTTATGTTGAACTTGCGATAGCTGTTCTTCATGAACCCGTCCGGACCAGCGACGATCATAGCACCTACGGCGTTGGTGCCCTGAATGTGCGAGTTGTCATAGACTTCGATCCGTTCCGGTGGCTCCGACAGGTCGAAGGTGTCCGCCAACCCACGCAGCAACTTCGCCTGTGTTGCGCTTTCCGCCATCTTACGGGCAAGGCTTTCGCGGGCGTTGCGCAAAGCACTATCGACGAGTTCCACCTTTTCCCCGCGTTGCGGCACTAGCAACTCGACCTTTCGGCCCAATTTCTGCGACAACGCCTCAGCCATCAGATCCGGATTTTCGATCTCGTTAGACAGAATGAGCTGCCGCGGCGGCTCCTTGGTGTCGTAGAACTGGCCCAGAAAGGCTTCGAGCACCTCTGCAGCATCCACATCAGCACCGACACGCGGATAAAAGTCACGGTTGCCCCAGTTCTGGTTGGCACGGATGAAAAAGACCTGCACGCAGGCCTGTCCGCTGTCCATGTGCAAGGCAACGATATCCGCTTCTGTCACGCCACGCGGATTGATGCCCTGTGCTGTCTGAACCTGCGTCATGGCCCGGATACGGTCGCGCAGGGCAGCGGCACGTTCAAACTCCATCTCTTCGGATGCCTGCTGCATCTGGTCAGCGAGCTTTGCCTGGATGTCAGTGCTTTTGCCGGACAGGAAGCGTTCCGCATCGCGGACTGACTGGGCGTAATCATCCTCCGAAATCAAGCCAACGCAGGGACCCGAACACCGCTTGATCTGGTACAACAAACACGGCCGTGTGCGACTGTCGAACATCGAGTCCGTACAATTGCGGAGTAAGAACACCTTTTGCAGCTGGTTCAGCGTACGATTTACAGCCCCTGCGCTGGCAAAAGGACCGTAATAGGCCCCCTTCTGCTTTTTTGCGCCGCGATGCTTCTTGATCTGCGGATAGGCATGATCGCCCGTTACAAGAATGTTTGGAAAACTCTTGTCGTCGCGCAGCAACACGTTGAACTTGGGCTTGAGTTGCTTGATCAAGTTCTGCTCGAGCAGCAGAGCCTCCGTCTCGGTCCGCGTGGTCAGGAACATCATCGACGCGGTCATCGAGATCATTCGGGCAATCCGGGCACTGTGACCGGAGGGGCGCGCATAATTGGACACCCTCGCGCGCAAATTGCGCGCCTTTCCCACGTAAAGAACCCTGCTCTCACGGTCGAGCATCCTGTAAACGCCGGGGGATGAATCCAGCGTCTTAAGATAGCCTTGGATCACCTCGTGCCCGACAGGCGCAGAGTGTTCAATCGAGGCGTGTGAGGGTGGCTCTTTTTTGTCCATGCGATTCGTGCTGTCTTCACCTTTTTGGCTGCACTTATTTGACCAGCCGATCAAGCATACTTGCATCCACGGATCATGTGGATAAGTGTGCGGGTAACTTCTTGGCGTTTTGATTTTTTCTTTGTTTTTTGGGCATTTCGCCAAAATGCCTAATTTTTAGGCACATATCTAATGCATTGTTTTCAAACGTTTTTTTATTGCACAAGCATCAAGTCACTGAAATCACAGGGCTTTTGGTAACAGTTTTGTAACCAAAATGAATCCGGTGCAAAACTCACCCCACGTCACCTATTCGACTCCGACGACGTCCGGCGTTTCCCACGCCAAATGCTGCCCGCCATCCACGCACAAAAGCTGTCCAGTGATACCCGGTGAATCGAGGAAGTAGCCCAATGCGCCAACAATATCAGCGGGGTTGGATCCGCGCTCAAGAACAGTCGCTGCACGCTGCTTGGAAAAATGCTCAGCGCTTTGGCGACCGCCTTGAAGCGTCGGACCCGGACCGATTGCATTCACACGGATGGCCGGCGCCAGCGCCCGTGCACTGGTCTGCGTCAGCGCCCAGAGCCCCATCTTGGCGATGGTGTAAGTCATGAACTCAGGCGTCAGCTTGCGTACACGTTGATCTACCATGTTCAGGATCAAACCCGTGGCAATCGGCTCGCTCATATTGTCTTGCCCAGGCGCCAGTCCTTGCGCCGCCATAGCCTGTGTCAGCACAAAGGGCGCCCGCAGATTGCTTTCCATATGCCGGTCCCAGCTTTCGCGGGTGGCGCTCTCTACGGTGTCGTATTCGAAGATGGAGGCGTTGTTCACGAGGCAGGTGATCGGACCACCGAGCGCATCCACCGCTCGCCCAAACAGCGCTTGTGTCTCTACCTCATCCAATAGGTTGGATTGCAAGGCAACCCCGCGCTGCCCCGCAGCTTCGATCTGCGCAACAGTCTCTTGGGCGCCGGTATCTGAGCTGGCGTAGTGCACAGCCACGTCATATCCACGCTTCGCCAGATAGACCGCCATGGCCCGGCCCAGACGGTGCCCTGCCCCTGTCACTAGTGCGCGCGTCATCGCACCCTCCCTCTTTGAAATCAGCTTAGTACGATAGCCAGATAGGCCAGATAGAGGACGGTCAAGATGATGCCCCACACCCGCGTGATATCACGGCGCATGTAGACAAATGGCACCAACAGGATCGACGCTCCGAGCATGACCCAAAGGTCGAACCTCAGGAACGCGGAATCTACCGGGATCGAACCAACAAAGCTGGCAACACCAATGATGGCGAGCAAGTTGAACATGTTCGATCCAATGACATTGCCCAAGGCAACATCTGCTTGCCTGCGGAGTGCGGCCATTACGGTTGTGGCCAACTCAGGCAGAGACGTGCCCACAGCCACAAGCGTGAGGCCGATGACCGTGTCACTCACCCCGTACATCTTGGCAATGACCGTTGCATTATCGACCAGCAAATCTGCGCCCAACGGCAGACCAATCAGGCCAAGGACCAGAAAGATCGCAATACGCCAACCGGGTAGATCCGGGTCGACTCCTTCAATTTCCTCTTCGTCCACCGTGGCATCGGCACAGGCGGCCCGATGACCACTGGCTTCGCGCGCCGCATCCCACAGCACGAATGCAAGTGCAGACAGCAGCACAATCGCCGCGATCCAGTCAAATTTGCCGCGGAACGCCAGCGCGATGAACAAAATCGACGCTGCAATCATGAAATTGTAGGTCTTTTTCGTTTCGCATTCCGACGTGTGCATCGTCGCCAGCAATGCTGGAATGCCCAGTACCAGCAAGATGTTCGCCGTGTTGGAGCCTACCACGTTACCAATCGCGATGCCTGGGGCGCCCTCCAACACCGCCTGAATGGCGATCAAAAGCTCAGGGGCAGACGTTCCAAAGGCGACAATGGTCAGGCTTACGATAAGGGCAGGCACACCAAGGCGCAAAGACAGGTTCACCGCCCCTTTGACCAGGGAGTCGCCCGCAAGCAGAAGGATGACGAGACCAAGCCCGCTGAGAAGCCACGGCATTGCAACTGCCATCAGGTTCCACCCCGTCCACAACTGCACTTGCCCTTTCCAATCCGATACCGCCCGCAAGCGCATTTGGCGGTCGCCAGGCGCTTACCCCCAATCCAATGCAGTTTGCCAAAGACGGCCAGCACCGCGATGAAGGCAAGGAACAGAAGGACGATCTTGGACATCATGGATTACAGTCCAAACCGGGCATAGGCCGCGCGCTCTTCTATGGATGTCACGGCATCCGCCATCAGATGCGCCCCCAACCGAGCAAAGAAAGGACGCCGTATACCATACTGGCGGAATTTCACCTTTTCGCCAAACCGATCCTGCATCATCGGCTTCAGGTGCCCGATCCCATCAATCAGTCCAAGCGCCTTGGCTTTTTCCGCCAGCCACACCTCGCCCGTAAAGAGCTCGGCTTCCGCATCAAGTTTTCCCTCGCGCCGGTTTTTGACATGCTCGATGAAATTCGTGTGGATGTCATTCAACAGCCCCTTCAGGCGCTTAACATCTTCGGGCTTCTCCGGGCGGAACGGATCCAGCATGCTTTTGGACTTGCCTGCCGTGTAAACCCGGCGCTCAACTCCCTGCCGCGTCAGCAGTTCATGCGCGCCGAAACTGGCAGAGATGACGCCGATCGAGCCAACGACCGACGACGGGTCAGCATAAATCTCATCCGCGGCAGTGGCCAGCCAGTAGCCGCCAGATGCAGCAACATCTTCGACAAAGGCGATGACAGGCACATCTTTTTCGACAGCCAGCCTGCGAATACGTGCGCCAATCAGCGATGATTGCACCGCACTGCCGCCTGGCGAATTGATTTCAAGCGCGACGGCCGCAGGTTTTCCCCGGGTAAATGCCTTTTCGATAGCGCTGGCCAGCGCCTGATCATTCAGCGTGCCCCGCGAGCCGCCCGCAATGACCCCTTGCAGCCGCACAACGGCGACTGTCGGGTCGGATTTCATGAAAGGGATCCAGCGTTTCATCCAAGCCCATGTAGAATGCGGCCCCACACAGAACAAGGCCGCAATTAAAAGGAGTTGCGCGTCGTTACGTTATTGCCGAATGCGCCAACCCGTCTTGAAGATCCACCAGACCGCCCCAAGACACAGCGAGGTAAACAATGCAATGGCCACCAAAGACGTCAGTATCGGCACGTCCTCAACTCCAAAAAACGCCCAGCGAAAGCCCGAGATCAAATACACCACCGGATTGAACATGGAGATCGTCTGCCACACGGGCGGGAGCATCGAGATGGAGTAGAATGAGCCCCCCAGAAACACGAGCGGCGTGATCACCAGCAGCGGCACCAGTTGAAGCTGTTCGAAGTTGCCCGCCCAGATGCCGATGATGAACCCGAAAAGCGCGAAACTGACACAGGTCAAAACCAGGAATGCAATCATCGCTGCAGGGTTTTGTATCTCGATATCGACGAAGAAGAACGAGGTTATCAGAATGATGATCCCGATAAACATCGCTTTGGTGGCGGCGGCCCCGACATAGCCCATGACAATCTCAAGGAAACTCACGGGGGCCGAGAGCAGTTCATAAATCGTGCCAATGAACTTGGGGAAATAGATACCGAAAGATGCGTTGGAAATGCCTTGGGTCATCACCGTCAGCATGATGAGGCCGGGCACGATAAACGCACCATAGCTGACACCCTCAACCTGATCGATACGGCTGCCGATGGCGGCACCGAAAACCACGAAGTACAGTGAGGTCGACAGCACAGGCGAAATGAGGGATTGCGCTATCGTTCGAAAAAACCGCGCCATTTCAAAGACGTAAATGGCGCGTATCGCTGTCCAGTTCATGCCACCTCCTCCGGCTGATTCACCAGTGACACAAAGATGTCTTCAAGGCTGGACTGGCGCGTGACAACATCGCGAAGCTGCAGGCCTGAAGCCTGCACGTCGTTGAGCAGTTTGGTGATCCCGGTGCGTTCTGCATTTACATCGTAGCTGTAAATCAAGGTCCAGCCGTCCTCGGACACTCTCAGGTCATAGGCGGCCAAAACGTCTGGCACCGCGTCCAACTGCGTTGTCAGCTGGACATCCAGTTGCTTCTTGCCCATGCGCGCCATCAGGGTGTCCTTGTCTTCGACCAACAGGATTTCACCCTTGCTGATCACACCAACCCTGTCCGCGATGGCTTCGGCCTCTTCGATGTAATGCGTGGTCAGGATCGTAGTGACGCCATCTGCACGCAACTGCTCGACGATTTCCCACATGTCCTTGCGCAGCTCGACATCAACACCTGCAGTGGGTTCGTCCAGAAACAGGACGCGGGGTTCGTGCGCCAAGGCCTTGGCAATGAGAACGCGGCGCTTCATTCCCCCGGACAACTCGCGGATCTGATTGTCGCGCTTGTCCCACAAAGACAGACGTTTCAGGATGTCTTCTACTGCGCTGTCCTTGCGGCCCTTACCGAAGAGGCCACGAGAAAAACGCACTGTGTTGATGACTTTCTCGAAAGGCTCGAGCGCAATTTCCTGGGGCACGAGACCAATCAGGCTGCGGGCCTGACGGTAGTTGTCGAGGATGTCGTAACCCGCAACCTTCACCGACCCGGAAGTCGGCATGGTGATGCCGCACACAGTTGAAATCAAAGTCGTTTTACCCGCCCCATTGGGACCGAGCAGCGCAATGATCTCGCCTTCTTCAATGTCCAGATTGACGCCTTTGAGCGCCTCGAAACCGCCTGCATAGGATTTGCGCAGGTTCTGGATACTCAGGATCGTCGCCATGAATTCTCCGGCCCAGTTCGAATGGATGAGGACTATGCCGCACTGAAACGGTGCACCAGCGCGCCTGTGCACAACTGCCTGTGCGCCTTTATTCCTTACCCGTTAGGCGGCCAAGCCAGCCCTTTTTTGGTGCGTCGTCCGTCTCGGCGTCGCCCTCGAATTCGGCCGGTCCTTCCAATGCTTCCTGCAGATTGGTGAAGAACTGATCAGCCATCTTCTTGGCGAAACCGTCGATGATGCGGCTGCCAAGCTGGGCCAGTTTCCCACCTACTTTTGCCTCGACATCGTAGGACAACTCGGTCCCGCCATCGACTTCGACCATGCGGACCTCGGCCCCGCCCTTGGCAAATCCAGCGGCTCCCCCCTTGCCTTCACCTGTGATCGTAAGGCTTTGATTCTCAATCATTTCGGAAAGCGTGACCTGTCCCTTGAAGGTCGCTTTTACTGGTCCGACCTTCTGTGTCACCGTCGCTTCGAAACCGTCTTCGGGGTTGCCTGTGACATCAGTGGCGCCAGGGACGCAAGCCTTGAGAACATCGGGACTTAGAAGGGCTGCATAGACCTCGGACGGGGTGGCCGCGATCTGGCGGGTGTCGGACATTTGCATGAGGAGGCTCCCTTGCTCTTTGACCCCTGATACCTCAGCGGACGCAATTGCGCTATGCGCTATTCACAAGCCATTCCGTGCCATCGTGTGATAGGGCAGTAATCATGGACAATGTGCGTCAGAACTTGGCCGGTATGGGCATTCTATGCGTGCTGATCGGTGTATTTTGCATTTCGATAAATGATATGCTGATCAAGGAGTTATCTGGGGATTACCCGCTGCACCAGATCGTGTTTGCGCGTTCCGGAATTGGGATTCTGATCAGCTTCATCATCGTGCAATACGAAGGTGGCTTTGGCATTCTGCGGACCAACACCCCTTGGCAGCATGCGCTGCGCGGCATTCTGATCGTCATTGCCAACATGACCTTTTTTGTCGGGCTGGCCGTGCTACCGCTGGCGGATGTGACGGCCCTCTTCTTTGTCGCACCATTGTTTATCACCTTGTTATCTATACCCATTTTGGGTGAGCGGGTTGGCGTCTTGCGCCTATCCGCGGTCGCCGTTGGATTTGCCGGCGTTGTCATCATGCAGCGTCCATGGGCGGATGTGGATACGCTTGAAGTGAGCCGGATAGTGCTGCTGTTGCCAGTCCTATCGGCGCTGACTTACGCTTTAAATCAGATACTTACACGGAAACTTGGTGTGACCAGCAAGGCCAGCGCCATGGCGGTCTACATTCAAGCGACCTTTATCATCGTGTCTTTTGGGTTCTTCGTCGTGGCCGGTGACGGACGCTATTCCGAAGGGGCAACGAACGGGTCCGTGATCTTTCTGCTGCGGGCCTGGGTCTGGCCACAAGGCACTGACATATGGGTCTTTTTGGGCCTGGGCCTGAACGCAGCCATCATCGGCTACTGCTTGAGCCAAGCCTACAGGCTGACCGATGCGGCGACCGTTGCGCCCTTTGAATATGTTGGCCTGCCACTGGCTGTGTTCTGGGGCTGGGCGGTGTTCGGAGACCTGCCGATGTTGGAGGTCTGGATCGGCATTCTATTGATCCTCGGTGCCGGTCTGTTCGTCTTTCTGCGCGAGCGGCAGAAAGCACGGGATGGTGCGCGGCGGCCTGTCCGGGGACGCAATGGTTGAGGCACCGTGCGGTGCGCCAAATGCCGGAAACTGCACATTTTCACGCTGAAACCGCGCATTTTTCCCCTGCAAAAATAGGCCGTTTTCACCTGTTTGCGTCGAAGTGCGAGTTTTGTAGCCGAAACTGCGCATTTTCCGCGCGCGAAGAGGGGTCACACCTCGTTAACGTTCGGGATGCGTTAAGGTTTGCGCGGCCCCGTTTACTCTTGGGTAAGATCTAGCCATCGACCTGGATCACGACCTTGCCGGTCGCCTTGCGGGTGCGCAGCAGGTCGAGCCCTTCGTTCGCGCGGTCCAGCGGCAGCACGTGGCTCACATGGGGTTTCAACTTGCCCTCGGCATACCAGCCAAAGAGCACTTCGAAACTGTCGGTCAACACCTTTGGGTTCACCCGCATATAACCGCCCCAATAGAAGCCGAGCACGTGCAGGTTTTTGACCAGCAGGTAGTTGGCCGGGATTTGAGGCACAGTGCCCGAGGCGAACCCAAGGGGCAGCAGTCGCGCCTCGGGATTGCAGGCACGCAGGGCGGCGTCAAAGAGGTCGCCCCCGACAGGATCATAGACCACGTCGGCGCCCCCAAGAGCTTTGACATCCGCCTTGAGATCGCAGGTGTCACTGTCCAGAAGGTGATCGGCACCTGCATGGGAGGCGATTTTCAACTTGTCCGCACCGCGCGCACAGGCGATCACCTCGGCCCCCATGAGCTTGCCCAGTTCGACCGCCGTGAGACCGACCCCGCCGGAGGCCCCCAGCACAAGCAACCGCTCGCCCGGTTGCAGATGCGCTTTGTAGTCAAGCGCGACATGGCTGGTGCCGTAAGCCACGAGGAAGGCGGCGGCATCGACCTCGGTCATGTCATCGGGGATGGGCACGCAGATATTCGCAGGCAAGGCCGCATATTCGCCAAGCCCGCCAAAGCCTGCATAGGCAGCAACGCGTTGACCCGGCTTGAGATGTGTGACGCCCTCGCCCAGCGCTTCGACCGTGCCGCACATCTCCATCCCGATCGTGGCAGGGAGTTGCGGTTTTTCCTGATAGGTCCCTTTGACGATCAACGTATCGCCGAAGTTCAGACCACAGGTGTGGATGCGCACCAGCGCCTCGCCTGCCTTGGGGGTTGGCCTGTCGATCTCGCGCAGCTCGAGCGGCTGCCCGAGGGCGGTGACTTGCATGGCGCGCATGGTGGTTCCCTTGATCTACTGGCCGTCCCGACCGATTTGCCAGACCACATAACTGATCTGCACGGCCCCGAACAGGAGGCCATGAAAGAACCACAGGATGAACAGGATCAGGAACGCATCGTCACTGTTGGCCGCGCGGGTATGAATGCCTGCGATATCAAGCAACCAGATGCCCGTGACGAACAGGGCCGAGAGGGCGAACCCCACGGCGGTGCCGTTGAGGAAAAGGCGGATGAGCGGATTGGGTTGCTCGGGCTGCATGCTGAAATAGTAGTGCGCATCGTCAGAGACACCAATTGGGGGCATCGCCGCATGGGCACTGCATTGCCAATGCACGTTGGCAAGGGGGGCGTTCGCGCCGTGCCGGATCAGGCGACCGCCGGATTGTGCGCCTAGTTCACTTCACCACGAGCATGGGTGAACAGTTTCGGGTTGAAACCCAGCGTAATTTTCCTTCCCAGCGACCACAGCACCATCTGGAACACCCGGTAGGGCTTGTTCACCTTGATCTCGATCGTTCTGACGCCCGCGAAGTTTTTGCCATAATGGATGTCATCGATATCTTCGGACGCGATGTGCAGGCCATAGGGCAGCACCTTGATGCCCGCGCGATCAATCCTGATCTCTTTGAAATTCCGGGCGAGGCTATAGGTCGTCAACGCCAGAACCGGGCTGATCAAAAGTGCAATAAGTGCCACTAGGTTTTGCATGTCGGAGCTAGACGGATCTGCAAAAACCTGGAGCGTCGCCAGCGGCGTCAGCATCGCCACACCGAAAATGCTCCAGGATATGAATGTGAAGACACGGTTATAGTGATAGCGACCCGCCTCTTGTTCAAGGAACATAGCGGGGGGTGTCTTCGACGTTGGGTCTGTGGCCATCTTGCATTTGTCCAGTCAGCAATGAGCGTGTTGACGGACGTGTTACCGGCGAAAAAAGACAATTGTTTGGCGAAATGTTCCCGTTTGCTTAGAAAAATTACGCTGGTGTGCACGGATCGGTTGGAGGGAAATGACGCGTCTAACCCCTGAGTGCTTGACGCGTGCCGTACCAACCCCAACTGTGCCAGCATGTTTCCGATCCGTGACCACAATCCTTCGGGCCGCACGCCCTATGTGACCTACGCGCTGATGGCGATCAATGTCGTGGTGTTTCTAAGCTATGTCAGCCTGTTTGCCGATGATCGCGCCCTGAACCGGTTCTTTTTCGACTATGCCGCGATCCCTGCGCGCATCCTGTCGGGAGACGGGTTTTCGACGCTGCTGACCTCCATGTTCCTGCATGGCGGTTGGCTGCATCTGGCGGGCAACATGCTGTTTTTATACATCTTTGGCGATAATGTAGAGGACGAGATGGGCCATATACCCTTTCTAGGGTTCTACCTGACGGCCGGGGTTGCGGCGAGCGCGATCCACATTCTGTCTGCTCCGGGATCGGTGGTACCGGTTGTGGGGGCCTCGGGCGCCATTGCAGGTGTGATGGGCGGCTATCTGCTGCTGTTTCCCAAGGCGCGCATCGACATTCTGCTGATCCTGATCATCATCTTCCGTGTGTTCCCGATCCCCGCGTGGATCATGCTGGCCGTCTGGTTTGGCATGCAATTCGTTGGCGGTGTCGGCAGTGACCCAAATGGGGGCGGAGTGGCCTATTGGGCCCATGCAGGCGGATTTGTCGCGGGCATTCTGCTGACCATTCCGCTTTGGCTGCGACTTGGGGGGCCGGGGTTCTGGCAGCGCACGGATGGGCATCCGCCGCATCCGGAAGTGCG
>NZ_JBYNDP010000038.1:0-31422 GCF_059783535.1 Tateyamaria sp.
GCGGCAACAATGCCGCCCACTGCAAACTTGTTCATGATGTTTCTCCCTTGATGCGGGACCTGACGGCCCGCTTAGCGTGGAAGCTAGCGTGGCGACCTCGCCGTGCCAAGGGGCTGCAAACAGGCCACACGCCAGCTTGATTCTCAAACACCCACCGTCGCTGCAATGCAGCAGGTGCTTTATCGCAGCTTCGCAAGTGCACGGTGCAATTGTGCAGGAAGCCAATCTTCAAAAGACGCAAGCAAAGAAAACTCATAAACAATTGAAATTTATAATTTTTACCAATTCCTCTAATCACAACGCACGGCCTCGGACTGACCTATACAACCAACGTCCCATTTATTTCCTTCTGCTCTGCATTGCGTATTATCACCAACAGAGGGAGGAGGCCGCGCGCACGGTCACGTCGTCATCGAAGATGGCGCGGGAATTTTGCGTACCTCCGAAAAAAACAGGACGACCCGGAGGAACCATGCCCGACACAAAAACACACGCGCCGCATCCCGATCTGGCCGCCAACGCGCACGTAGACGCGGCGCGCTATGATGAGATGTATGCCGCATCTATCAGCGATCCGGCGGCCTTTTGGGGTGAGCAAGGGAAGCGAGTGGACTGGATAACCCCCTACAGTCAGGTCAAGGACGTGTCCTATGACTTCGGCAACGTATCAATAAATTGGTATGCCGACGGTACGCTGAACGTCTCCGCCAACTGCATCGACCGGCACCTTGCAACACGGGGCGATCAGACGGCGATCATTTGGGAACCCGACGATCCGAATGATGCAGCCAAGCACATCACCTATGCCGAACTGTACTCAGAAACGTGCAAGATGGCCAACGTGCTGAAAGGGCTCGACGTCAAGAAGGGCGACCGCGTGGTGATCTACATGCCGATGATCCCCGAGGCCGCCTATGCCATGCTCGCTTGCGCGCGGATCGGTGCCATCCATTCCATCGTGTTTGCCGGGTTCTCACCCGACGCGCTGGCGGCTCGGGTCTCCGGTTGCGATGCCAAGGTGGTCATCACCGCCGACGGTGCACCGCGCGGAGGGCGCGTGACCAACCTGAAGGACAACGTCAATCAAGCGCTGATCAACGTTATCAATGATACCAAGTGCCTGGTCGTGCAGCGCACGGGCCAGCAAGTTGCATGGCGCGACGGGCTGGATCATTGGCTGCACGAAGAAGCGGCCAACGTCTCTTCAGATTGTCCGCCGGAAGAGATGGGCGCTGAGGACCCGCTGTTCATTCTCTACACCTCGGGCTCGACCGGGCAGCCCAAGGGCGTTGTCCATACAACAGGCGGTTATCTGGTTTATGCCTCCCTGACGCACGAGATCACCTTCGACTACAAGGACGGTGAAATCTACTGGTGCACAGCAGATGTCGGTTGGGTGACTGGTCACAGCTACATCGTCTACGGCCCACTGGCGAACGGGGCCACAACACTCATGTTCGAAGGCGTGCCCACTTACCCTGACGCCAGCCGCTTCTGGCAGGTCTGCGACAAGCACAAGGTGGCACAGTTCTACACCGCTCCAACCGCCATTCGCGCCCTAATGGGCCAGGGCAACGACTACGTAACCAAATGCGATCTGAGCAGCCTTCGCATACTGGGTACGGTTGGCGAACCAATCAATCCCGAAGCGTGGAACTGGTATAACGAAGTGGTCGGCGGCGGGCGCTGCCCCATCGTGGACACATGGTGGCAGACCGAAACGGGTGGCCACCTCATGACGCCTCTGCCCGGCGCCCATGCGACCAAACCAGGCGCAGCGATGAAGCCGTTCTTTGGGATCAAGCCCTTGGTTCTGGAACCGGCGTCGGGCGACATCATCGAAGGCAATGACGTCGAGGGGGTACTTGTGATCGCCGACAGTTGGCCGGGGCAGATGCGCACAGTCTGGGGCGACCATGAACGGTTCGAGAAAACCTATTTCTCCGACTACAAGGGCTACTACTTCACCGGCGACGGATGCCGCCGGGACGAAGACGGAGATTACTGGATCACCGGCCGCGTCGATGACGTGATCAACGTGTCTGGTCACCGTATGGGCACCGCCGAAGTGGAAAGCGCGCTGGTGGCTCATGCCAAGGTGGCCGAGGCAGCTGTCGTCGGTTACCCCCACGACATCAAAGGTCAGGGCATCTATTGCTATGTGACCTTGATGAACAACGAGGAACCAACCGAAGAATTGCGCAAAGAGCTGCGCACATGGGTCCGGTCCGAGATTGGGCCCATCGCATCCCCTGACCTGATCCAATGGGCCCCAGGCCTGCCCAAGACACGTTCAGGCAAGATCATGCGCCGCATCCTCCGCAAGATTGCGGAGGACGACTTTGGCGCATTGGGCGATACCTCGACCCTCGCCGATCCGTCGGTGGTTGAGGATCTGATCGAAAACCGGATGAACAAAAGCTGAAGGTCAAGGGGCCGCTTCATGCGGCCCCTCCATACTGGACGATCGCGCCAAGTTACTTGCATTTTGCGCCAAACCACTGGCTTGGCCTGACAATTACGGTCACACTGGCGCCATGACCGCTGCGCAAGAAACCTACTACAAGATTGCCCGAACAACCGAGCAGCTATGCGGGCTGCTACAGGTGGACCCGGTCGCCGTGATGCGGCGCATGCGGTTTCCGCCGGATTTTCTGCAAAACGAAGGGCGCGGCGTATCTGCGGCGGACTATTTTGCGGGATGGAATGCAATCCTTGCCGAAGCGGATCGGCAAGACACCCCGCTCATGCTCGGTCGAGCCTATGCGCGCGGGCCATTCAATCCGGCCTTCTTTGCCTTCACGTGCAGCCCCAACGTCGCCGTGGGATTGGAGCGGTTGTCGCTGTTCAAACCCCTCACCGGTCCATTCGTTCTCAGGCTGAAGCGGACGCCATCGCAGGCCCTTGAGATTCACAAGTCCTCGAACCAGCCCACCCTGCCCTTGCCCGCGACCTTTGCAGCAACGGAACTGGTCTTTCTGACCGAGGCCATGCGCGCCTGCACCGGTCGTCATGTAGTCCCGCTGGCCGCCCGCCTGCCTGAACGGCTGGCCTGCCATGACGCATTGGAAGAGTTCATAGGCATTCACATCGAAACGGGTGGGCCGAACATGATGATCCTCGCGCCGGATGATGCGGATCGTAAGCTGCTGTCAGCAGATCCAGCGCAATGGGCGCAGCTTGAACCCGGGTTCAAACGCCAGATGCAATTGCAGACCTCGGAGCAGGCGGTAACGGCACGGTTGCGTGCGACACTGGCGGAAATGCTGCCCGCTGGCGAAGCCACCATCGACGCCGCAGCGCGACGCATGCGGCTGAGCACTCGTAGCTTACAAAGGCATCTGCGCGACGAAGGCACACGATTTCAACAGGTCCTCGACACCACGCGCGCAGATCTGGCGCGCGACTACCTGACCTCAACCGAATTGAACGTGGCCGAAATCAGTTACTTGCTGGCCTATCGCGACCCAAATTCCTTCTACCGCGCCTTCCACACATGGACAGGCCAAACACCGCAATCCGTGCGCGCCGCTGCCAACAGCTAGACCGCCTGCGTTACGTCGTACCGATAGACCCAATCCTGGCGCGCATGAATAAGTCCGGGCGCGATCCGTGCGCCAAGCGCCATTGGTCCGTAGAACCCGATACTGCCCAACGGTGTCGCCTTGTGAAACATGCGTGCATTGGCGGCTGACCCGGTCTGGATACGTGCGGTCCGCTCGATACGCAGGTCAAAGTAGCGCTGCAATCCGGCGCCAACCGATGCCGCATCTTCAAGCACTGCCGCAAGTGTCCACGCATCCTCCATCGCCTGCACCGCCCCTTGCGCCATGGATGGCAACATTGGATGGGCCGCGTCACCCAGAAGGGTAACCTGCCCCTCGTGCCAGCGGGGTAAAGGCGTCCGATCAAACAAGGCCCAGCGGTTCAATACCGGGGCTTTTGCAATCAGGCCCGAAACAATTGGATGCCATCCATCAAAAGCAGCCATTGCATCATCCCGACTCCCTTCGATCCGCCAGCCTTCAGGCGCCGGCTCCGGTTCTTCAACCATACCCACAAAGTTGGCCAAAGTGCCGGCGCGCAACCGCGTGGTGACCGCGTGGCGTTTGTCACCCGCCCAGACGCAGGCGGTTGGCGGCGGCGGAAGATCCAATGCATCAATGGGCACGACGGACCGCCAAGCGATATTGCCCGTGTATCGTGGCTTGTCAGGACCAAGCATTTGCTGACGGATTACCGAATGCAGTCCGTCGGCCCCAACAACCAAATCACCTGACATGCGGTTGCCATCAGCAAAAACAACAACTCCCTCCGGATCGTATCCCGAAACGCCGACGCCAGTCTGCACAGAGTCCGGTGAGATTTCATTCAAACGCGCCGCCAACGCATCCACCAAATCGGCGCGGTGGATGTGGATATATGGCGCACCCCAACGCCGCGTCGCGTATCCTTTCATCGACAAAGAAAACACCTGGCGACCTGATACGCCCAAACGCATCTCGATCGCGTCCGGTTCAAAAAGTGTCTGCGCCAGATGTTCTGACACGCCCAGCGCCTCAAGCACATGCGACCCGTTGGGCGAAATCTGCAGTCCGGCCCCGATTTCGGTTAACGCCGGGGCCTGCTCGAACACAGACACCTGCCACCCCCGCAAACGGAGGGCAATTGCGGTGGACAGGCCGCCTATACCGCCACCAACGATCAATGCCTTCATGTCAGCACTCCGTCAGTCCGCAGCACATCAATACGGGTCTGATTGTAGCCCAGCTCCGATAATACGGTCTCCGCATCCTGCCCGGGTGCCGTCGACGGCATTGGACGGCGCGGCGGAGTGTCGCTCAAACGGGGAGCAGGTGCGGCTTGCCAAACGTCGCCAACGGACATGTACGTATGGCGGCCCGCCATGTGCGGATCATGCCGCGCCTCCTCCATCGACAGGACTGGTGCAACGCAAGCGTCGGTGCCCGCAAAGACATCAGCCCATTCATCGCGCGAGCGTCGTGCAAACAAGGAAGAGAACGTGTCAGTCAGTGCTGCCCATCCGCTTCGATCATTCTGATGGGGTAGGCTGCTCGGGTCCAACCCCAACCCCGCAAGCAAAGCTGCATAAAACTGCGGTTCCAAAGCAGCAACAGCCACATCACGTCCGTCAGCACAGGGATAGCAGCGATAGAACGGCGCCCCGCCATCCAACCAGTTTTGCCCAGGCTGATCGGTCCAAAACCCATTGGCCATAAAGCCATGCAGCAACCCCATCATCGCTGGCACGCCATCCACCATGGCCGCGTCAACCACCTGGCCCTTCCCCGTCCTGCCCCGTGCAATTACGGCAGAAAGAACCCCGAAAACCAAAAACATGGCCCCGCCGCCATAGTCGGCAATCAGGTTCAACGGCGGGCGTGGTGGTGCATCAGCTGTCGCCATCAGGCTAAGCACACCCGTTTGCGCCAGATAGGTCAGGTCGTGCCCGGCGGTCTGCGCCAGTGGTCCGTCCTGCCCCCACCCGGTCATGCGGCCATAGATCAATGTGTCCGGAACGTCGTCCGGCCCCAAGCCAAGACGCTCCATCACACCCGGACGAAAGCCTTCGATCAGGATATCAGCTTGTGCAAGCAAATCGCGCGCAACGCCGCCGCCCGCATCGGATTTCAAATTCAACGCAATCGACCGCTTATGGCGCCGGTTTACATCGCATGGATCAGCGGGACCGGAGGCCCGGTCGATCACCACGACATCCGCGCCCATATCCGCCAAAAGCTGCCCTGCCAACGGCGCTGGGCCAAGTCCGGCAAACTCAATCACCTTCAACCCATGCAGCGGTCCCGTCATCCATGGGCCTCAATTGTGCCATCTGCAACCCAACCATCGAAGATCGCCAGCGCCGCATCCACAAACGCATCATCGTTGATGTGAGCGGCAACCTCGGTAAATCCCGTCGGTTCAGTGATCACAGCGCGCATCTCATCACAAAAGGCGGCCAATCCATCAGGATCATGTGCGGGTTGGCCGGGGCGATCCCATTCCTCGATCCCGCCGGATGGAAGGATCACATGCGCCGGTGTGTCGCTGGCCTTCAGCCGTTTGGCAATCTCCCGCGCGGTCGCGCGGCGTTCTTCGGCATTGAACGCAGAGCATTTGATCAACCGATTGTGCGCGTGGAACGGACGGTCGCGATACTGCTCCGGAATCTCCTGCCAGCCTGCAAAGTCAATCAGGTCAAGACAACCTGGTGCAACGATACGCGGAATGCCAGCACGCCCTGCGTTAAGCATCCGATCTTCACCGCCATTCACCACGGACCCCGCCATCAGATTGCCAAGCTCGGACAAGGCGAAATCCATGACGCACGCGAAACCACCCTCGCGCGCGATGCTTTCAAAAGCCATGCCGCCCATGCCGGTGGCATGAAAGATCGCAACCTCATATCCGCGCGCCTCCAACTCCGGTTTCAGGCGCTTCATGTAACGCAGGCAAGATGAGCCAAGGGACGTCATCCCAACCATCGAACGGTCAGCAGTTGGTGGCTCAACGGCCCGCGCAGCGCCCAGAACAGCCCCAGCAGCCTGGCTCAGCGATGCCTTGCAGACCGAGTTCAAACCATAAAGACCGCCCGCCCACAGGATCATCTGAATGTCCGCCGATAACCGATCCGTCGGAATGACGGGCGAAAAGCTGACGGTTGAGACCACATATTTGGGCACCCCCAATGGCAACGCCTGACAGATGTCCAGCGCCACATCCGTGCCCATGGAGCCGCCCAAGATGACCACACCATCGAACCTGCCTTGATTCAATGAAGATCGCGCCAATGCGCTCGCCCCGCGCGCCATGATCTGCATGGCCGTGTTTTCATCGCCGCTGTCGATCACCGCTTGAATGGTCGTGCCTGCCGCCTCCGCTACGTCGGATTTCGAGACATCGACCGGCTGCACGGGATCACCCAGAACCGAGATGTCCATCGCCAGCACGCCACCACCCATGGCAGTGATACGTTCGGCCATATAGGCCAATTCATCATTCTTGGTGTCGTAAGTTCCGACAACCAAAATGGTCTTGTCCGCCATGTGCGCTATCCCTTGCCGTGCCTCGCACATGCAATCACAGGCGGCCAAACAGGGAAACCGGAAAAGCCGCCCTAATCGGCACCATTCAAACAGGAATACCCACAAGGGCCCTGTATTTACCCAACCCAAAGGATGGACACGTTCAAGGAAGTGACAGCAAGGAGATGATCGGCTGCTCAGACCACGGTATGTGGGTGCGCCTGCTAGAGATCCTGATCCACAGACACGGTCGCCCAAACAAGGTCGTGGTCGGATAGCGGTTGCCCCGCGTCTGACAGGGACGTCCTGACCCCACAGTCTTGGCACAGCAAATCGCGCCCAGCAATCCAGTCCAGCTTCATCCGTCGATCCGGATGCGGCGTGATCAGGCTGGGTCTGGTCGTCTCCCCGTCTGCTGTAAACTCCCAAGAATAACCGCGGCTTTCCGCCAGGAAAAAGAGCGTTTCCCTGCGCCAGTCAAAATCCGGGGGCATGTGGTTGCCGGTATTCAAATCACCGCCGATCATCACCGGCCCACTTGGCATAAAGTCATCGATAGCATCCAGCAGGATATCGAACTGACGGTGCCGATGCGCCCCATCCGCATTGCTCTCCAGATGCGTGGATACGACGGTGACAGGCCCGCCGTCGGTCGGCAGTTCTGCCAGCAAGGCCATGCGACCACCGACACGCGGCTGCTCCGGGTCCGACGCTCCGCTATCAGCTACAAACCAGTGACCGTGGTCATCCAGACGGACCATCGCCACCTTGTTGAACGGAACCGCCGACAAGATTGCATTACCGTGCCAACCAAGAACGTTGAAATCGTCGGTGCATAGGGGCAATTCGGTCGGGCCACCCAGCCCCAACTCATGGAACTCGACCCCATAAGCGTATTCCATCGACAACGCGTCGGCAAAGCGCTCGGTCGTGTGGTTCTGGCTGGTGCGGGCCATCCCATGATCCACTTCCGACAACAGAACAACATCGGGTTTAATTGGTTCAAGGTGCGCGGCACTGCCTTCGGGAAAAAGACAGCGTTCCACGTTCCACGCAACAATCCTGATTTCGCTTGGCAAGCGGTCACGCTGCGCCCTGCCCCCACACTGAACGGCGTTCATGGCCGGAATGCCATTCAACAATTGCCGATGCGCTTCCGTTGTGCGGGGAGCAGAGAGAATACGTGCACGCTGTGCTTCGCTCACAGGTTCAAGAACCGCCCGAACATCGGTGATCATATCGCTTTACCGGTCTCCGGTTGGAACAGACGGATCGCATCCGGCTTGATCTGCAGCTTGACCTCACCTGCGGTCGCAGTGGCGTCCTTGCCAACATGAACTGTAAAGGTGTGCCCGGCCAAACGTCCATGCAACAGACGATGGGCCCCCAGTTCCTCCACAATTTCAATGGTGAATGGCGTCGGACCAGCCTCGTCTATGACAACGTCTTCTGGTCGAATACCCATGGTGACAGGCCCCGCATAGGTCCGATCCGAAGGTGCAGTCAGCACGGTGCTGCCATTCATACGGATTTCGCCATTCTCCATTTGCGCATCTATGAGGTTCATGGGCGGCGCGCCCATAAAGGACGCCACAAACTTCGACGCCGGATTGTGATAGATTTCTGCCGGGGTGCCGATCTGCTCTATCTCGCCACCATTCAGGACGATGATGCGATCCGCCATGGTCATGGCCTCAACCTGATCATGGGTCACATAGATGGACGTCACCCCAAGGCGGCGTTGCAGGGCCTTGATCTCGATCCGCATCTGGTTGCGCAACTTGGCATCCAGGTTGGACAGTGGTTCGTCGAACAGAAACAGCGCGGGATCGCGCACCACAGCACGTCCCATCGCGACGCGCTGGCGCTGACCGCCCGACAGTTGCGAAGGCTTGCGATCCAACAATTCACCCAGATCAAGCATCTTGGCTGCATCCTGAACCTTCGCCTCAATTTCGGCCGAAGATGTACCGCGGTTTTTCAGGCCATAACCGATGTTCTTGCGCACGGTCATGTGGGGATAGAGCGCATAGTTTTGAAAGACCATGGCGACATCCCTGTCCGCAGGATCGATATCATTGACCTCACGATCTCCGATGGAAAGCGACCCCGCGGTTATGTCTTCAAGGCCCGCGACCATGCGAAGAAGCGTCGACTTTCCGCAGCCCGAAGGCCCCACAAGGACAACAAATTCACCGTCCGCGATGTCAAAGCTGCATGGCTTCACCGCTTCAAATCCATTCGGGTAGGTTTTTCCGACCCCGTTCAGTTTAACGTGTGCCATTGGCGGTGTTCCTACTTGTCTGACTCGGTCAGGCCCTTGACGAACCAACTCTGGAAGAAAATGACGATCAGGACGGGCGGCAGCATTGCAATGATCGCGAGTGCCAGGGCCTGGCCGTATTCCGGGATGGAGTTTGCATCGATCATCGTCTGATAGATCTGCTTGATGCCCCGGACGAGCGTAAACAACCCCTCATCTGTGGTGATCAGTGTGGGCCACAGATACTGGTTCCATCCAAAGACGAACATGATGATGAAAATGGCAGCGATCATGGTTTGCGACAGCGGCACCAGAATATCGATGAAGAATTTCACTGGACCTGCCCCATCAATCCTCGCCGCCTCAGCCAGTTCTTCGGGGACTGAGCGGAAGAACTGCCGGAAAAAGAACGTACCGGTGGCCGATGCAATCAGCGGCACGATCAAGCCAGTATAGGTGTTGGCAAGGTCGAGGCGCTGAATGGCTTCGTAAGATGGCAGGATACGTACTTCCAACGGCAAGAGCAGCGTTGTGAAGATGATCCAGAACGCGAAAGTCGCAAAGCGCAGCCGGAAGTAGACAAGCGCATAGGCCGCCATCATGGAAATGATGATCTTGCCGATGGCAAAGCCCAGTCCAAGGATCAGCGAATTTTTGAGCATCACCATGCCGTCGATGGTGGCTGTAAATCCGCCTTTTTCGAACATGGCCTTTGAATAGTTCTCCCCAAGATGACTTCCCGGCGCGAACATAATGCCTTCTCGCGCAATCTGGACTGCGCTGTGACTGGACGTGACAAATGCCAGCACCACTGGCACGAGCATGAAAAGTGCGCCGAGGATGAGGATCGTATGGTCGAATACGGGCGCCCATCTAAAGGGCTTGCGGGTCTGTGTGCGTGGCATGACGTGGACCTCAGCTATAGTGAATGCGGCGTTCGATCAGCCGGAACTGAAAGACGGTAAGGACAAGGACCAGAACCATCAGGATCACGGACTGGGCCGACGAACCGCCCAGATCGTTTCCGCGGAACCCGTCCATATAAACCTTGTAAACAAGGGTCATCGGGTTGTTCCCCGGCTCGCCCTTCACCAGCGTGTCGATGATGCCGAAGGTATCAAACAGCGCATATGTTATGTTGATGATCAGCAGGAAAAACCCGGTCGGGGCCAGCAGCGGGAAAGTGATGTCCCAAAACCTGCGAACGCCCGAGCGATTGTCGATCATGGCCGCCTCACGCACTGCTCTGGGTATGGATTGAAGGCCGGACAGGAAGAAGATGAAGTTGACCGGGATTTGCTTCCAGACCGATACGATAATGAACGCCGTCGCGGTCGAGTTATAGTCCACCAGGATCTTGAAATCCCAGCCCAGCGCCTTGAAGAAATCCGTCATGGGGCCCGTGTGCTGGTGAAACAGCATGATGCCCATGAAACCCGCAACTGGCGGTGCCACGGCATAAACCCACATCAAAAGCGTGCGATAGCTTTTTGCGCCCCGAATGACCTTGTCTGCCTTCACCGCCAGCAAAAGCGCAATGGACAGCGAAAAGAAGGTCACAAGCACCGTGAAAACCACGGTAAACCACGCAATCCGCATATACTCCGAATTCGCTGTCAGGTCGGTGTAGTTTTCAAAGCCCACAAAGGTCGACCCAAAACCGAACGGGTCCTGAAGGTAGAAAGAAGACTGAACCGCCCAACCCGCTGGCCAATAGAAAAATATCGCGATGATCGAAAGCTGCGGCAAAAGCAGCGCCACAGGCAGCCAAACGCTGGTGAACCCGGCTCGTTTCATACGGAATCCCTTTTGCAGACAAGCGGCGACCGCGAGACACGGTCGCCGCCGATATGAAACGCGATGCTTAGCCTTGCGTCTTGGCGAAGCGCTCCAAGAGCTTGTTGGATTCCGCCTCGATCGTAGCGAAACCGCTTTCGACATCCGTTTCACCGGTCAGGATGCGGCCGTATTCGCGGTTCATCACGTCACGGATCTGCACGTAAAAGCCCATGCGGTAGCCGCGTGTGAACTCACCCGCAGGCAGCGAAAGCTGTTGGATGCCAACCTCGGCCGCCGGGAATTTCTCGTAGTGACCATCCGCCTTGGCAGCTTCGTAGGCAGCTTCGGTGATCGGCACGTAACCTGTCGCCTGATGCCAGAAATACTGCGTGTCAGAGGCCGTCAGGTAACGGAAGAATTCTGCTGTGGCCTTGTTTTCCTCATCGGATTTGCCTGCCATAGCGAACAGCGCCGCACCGCCGATAAAGGTCTGTGTCGGTTCAGCTGTCACGCCTTCCCAATAGGGCAGCATCGTCGCGGAGAAATCAAAGCCCAAGTCTTTGGCCAACAGGCCGCCGAACGACCCCGAAGACCCCAGCCACATCGCAACGTTTCCATCCTCGAACGGCTTGGCATTGTCGCCCCATCCGGTACCATACCACTCAAACAGACCCTGCTCTTTCCAGTCCACCAGCGCGGAAAAGTGCGCCTTGATGGCCGGGTTGTTGATCATGATCTGCGTGTCGTTGCTGTCGTATCCGTTGTTGCTGGACGCGAATTGCAGGTTGTGCCGGGAAAAGAAGTTCTCGGTGAAAATCCACGGCAGGTGCGATTGGCTCAGCGGAATGTAACCCGCCTCTTTCAACGCCGGAGCTGTGACATTGGCGAACTCTTCCCATGTCGCAGGCGGGGTCACACCGGCTTTTTCAAGCGCTTGTATGTTGTAGTACATGATCGGCGTAGACGAGTTGAACGGCATCCCGATCATCTTGCCATCACTGTCGGCATAGAAGTAACGCACGCCGGCGATGTAGTCGTTGATGTCAAAATTGACCCCATTATCGGCCAAAAGATCCTGAACGGGGATTGTCGCGCCCTTGGCGCCGATGACGGTGGCGGCTCCGGCATCAAACACCTGGATGATGTTCGGCTGTTCGCCCGCACGGAAGGCCGCGATACCTGCAGTCAGCGTTTCTTCATATGAACCTTTGAAAACGGGTGTGATCTTGTATTCGTCCTGGCTCGCATTGAAGCCTGCGGCAACTTCGTTGACCGTTTCCCCAAGCTGGCCACCCATCGCATGCCAGAAGGTGATTTCGGTTTCGGCTAGGGCCGCTTGACCAGCGAATGCGATGCTAACAGCGACCGCTCCCAGTTTTGAAAATTTCATTACATTGCTCCCATGTGTCTAAAGACGAATAGAGTTTGGCAACTGGAGTCCGAACTTCCTTGAACCCCGGCAGACCCAGGTGTTGTTTGGTCAAAGGGAATACGTGGCCCCATTTTTGCACGGGTTGTGCACACGTGTTCAGTACGAGTTAAATGTAACGGGGATGCTACGGTTTCACTTCCGTCTTGAAAAGAATTTCTTACAACGGGAGGGTGTACGCGAATGCCCCAAACCCACGCAAAACTCTTGTTAATATGGCCAAACGCAAACGTATCACTGCTCAAATGGTTGCCGATCGCGCGGGCGTTTCCCGGTCCGCAGTGTCACGCGCATTCACCAAAGGCAGCTATCTGGAAGAATCAAAACGTCAAAAAATCTTGGAAATCGCGACCGAGATTGGGTACCAACCCAACGCCCTCGCAGCAGGGCTTCAAGGTGGACGGTCCCGTCTGGTTGCGGTGATCGAAGGGGACGTACGCAACGCGCATGATACCGCCGTGATCAGCCAACTGTGCAGCGCGCTCAATGCAAATGGCTTTTGGCCCATTCTTGTCAGCGGGACCCGGATGAACGGTGGTGCCGACGCTCTGGCCTTTCCCCTGGACGCACTTATCGTTCGTGGCGGCAGCATGTCAGAAGACCTTGTTCATCGATGCGCCAAGCTTGGGATTCCAATGATCTGCTATGGGCGCCCCACCGAAGAACTCAACATAGACTCGGCCTACTGCAAAAACCGGACAGGAATGGAATTGGTAGCCGAATTATTGCTCTCCAAAGGTCGGCGTGCGTTTGGTTATGTCGGCGGACCAGACCAGTTCTACTCCTCCATGCAGCGGCGAAAGGGGGTCATGAACGCACTCGACAAGGCGGCCCTAAATCTGGAAGTCGAGGTGATCAGTGATTTTTCCGTCGACGGTGGTTTTGCGGCGGCACACAACTTACTTTTGGCAAACACCCACTTGGATGCATTGATCTGCGCCAACGACGCCATGGCGATCGGCGCGCTTGGGGCAGCGCGCACGCTTGGGATCGCCGTACCGGACGCTTTGTCCGTCGTTGGCTTCGATGATGCCGACATGGCGGATTGGCAGATCACGCAATTGACCACGGTACGGAACCCGCTTGAAACAACCGTTCATGAAATCCTCAAACTGCTTGTTGATCGGATCGACAACCCTGACAGGGAATGTCGGACGATCCGGGTCGAGCCACAACTTGTCCTTCGCGGCACGCACTAACCCAGCTTGGTTGATGGTTTCGCCAATGGCATGACCACTGCCCGAACGCACTGACCGGTCGTGCCAAACACTTGAATGCAGCGGGCCGCAATACGTCTTAGGGCATAACGGCCCTCTCAATAACCGACGCGCAACCTTTGAGGGTGGCACATCGCGCACCAGGCCCTATCTTTTCAACTACCGACGCTCAACACGGAGGCATAGGCATGGCAATTTCACTCAAGCTCAACGGAAACACCCAGGAAGTGGAGGCGGAACCCGGCACCCCACTCCTTTGGGTCATACGCGACGAACTCAATATGACCGGCACCAAATTCGGATGTGGTGTAGCATCCTGTGGTGCCTGCACAGTGCACCTGAACGGCGAACCTGTCCGGTCGTGCCAAACCTACATCGAAGATGTTGAAGGCGCAGAAATCACGACAATCGAAGCTGTCGGCGAAAACCCAATCGGGGCGGCCGTACAACAGGCATGGGTGGAACTGGATGTCGTGCAATGCGGCTACTGCCAGTCTGGGCAAATCATGTCTGCCGTTGGCCTCTTGTCCGAGAACCCAAAGCCATCTGCCGAGGAAATTGACGACTACATGTACGGCAATGCCTGCCGTTGTGCCACGTATCAACGTATCCGCGCGGGCATTCAACGCGCCGCAGAAATCCTGGAGGCTTGATCATGACCGTAAACACATCTCGCCGTGGTTTTCTAAAGGGTGCCGCAGCTGCTGGCGCCGTGCTGGTTGTGGGCGTTCGGCCTGACGGCGCGCTTGCCGCATCTGGCAACCCATCGATGCTGACACCTTTCGTTCAGATTGATGCCGACGGGTCGGTGACCGCCATCATCAAGCACTTTGAAATGGGTCAAGGCCCATCGACGGGTCTGGCAACACTGATTGCCGAGGAAATGGGTCTGTCGATGGACCAGATCGGCTATGATTTTGCTCCGTCGAACCCGCAGGTCTACAACAACACTCTTTTCGGCCCCATGCAGGGCACCGGTGGCTCGACCGCCATGGCCAACTCCTATCTTCAGTATCGTCAAGCTGGTGCCGCCGCGCGCGAAATGCTGCTGCAGGCCGCGGCCGAAGCATGGAGTGTGGAACCCAGCACGCTTAGTATCGAAGACGGTGTTATTTCGGGCCCGGCGAATGCTGCACCTCTCGGTCAATTTGTGGAAGCGGCCGCTGCTCTTGATGCACCGGCAGAACCGCGTCTTAAGGATCCATCCGAGTTTCGCCTGATCGGCAATCCGGATGTCCGTCGCCTCGACAGTGCGGCCAAGGGCAACGGGACAGCGATGTTCGCCATGGATATCCGGCGTCCGAACCAGATGGTCGCCATGATTGCCCGCCCCGAACAGCAACGCGCCACCGCCATCAGCGTAGATGCCAGCGGTGTCGAAGGGATCAAGGGGTTCATCAACGCCGCGATCCTGCCCAATCAGGCTGGCGTGGCTGTGTTTGCCGAAAACACGTGGGCGGCCATGCAAGCCCGCGACGCCCTTTCGATTGAATGGGATACCTCTGCCGCAGAAACCCGCAGTTCGGATCAGATCGAAGAAGAAATCCGCGCGGCCCTGAATGCGGAACCCACATACAACGTGAACGGTGCCGATGTCCCAGCCGTACAGGCGGCCATTGACGGGGCGGACACAGTGGTCGAGGAAAACTTTTACTTCCCTCTTCTCGCCCACGCCCCCATGGAGCCGCTCAACTGCACCATCGAACAGACCGAGGACGGCGGCATTCTGCTTCATGACGGGTGCCAAATCCCCACGATCCCCCATGGTGCGATTGCACAAATCTTCGACCTGCCCTTCGAAAAAGTGCAGATCAAGACCGTGCTCGCAGGTGGATCATTCGGACGCCGGGCAACGCCCAGCGCCGACTACCAGGTCGAAGCGGCTCTTGCCTTCTCGCTCACCGACCGCTCCCGCCCGGTGCATCTGGTCTGGTCGCGCGAGGATGACCTGCGTTCAGGCTACTACCGCCCAGCCTTCGGACACAAAGTGCGGGTCGGCTTGGACGGATCGGGTAACATCGTTGGCTGGGAACACCGGGTCGCTGGCCAATCGATCATGAAGGGGACGCCATTCGAATCCTTCGCCGTGCATGATGGCGTCGATCACTCCTCGATTGAAGGGACTTCAGACAGCCCCTACCAGATCCCGGGGGCGGCCTTTGGTCTGACAGACACGGAAAAGGCCACCAGCACGCTCTGGTGGCGCGCTGTCGGCCACACGCATACGGCCTATGTCATGGAAGTCATGATGGACATGGCTGCCAAGGCGGCTGGCATTGATCCCGTTGAGTTCCGGCTGGCCTATCTCACCGGCGAAGAAGCAGACCAGGCCCGCAAGGCGGGTGTCCTGAAACTGGCCGCGGAAAAGGCGAACTGGGGCAACCCCGCCGAGGGTCGCAGTCAGGGCATCGCCGTGCACAAATCCTTCGGTTCTTATGTGGCAGAAGTCGTGGAAGTCTCCGGCAATGCCGACGACGGGATCAGGATTGAAAAGGTCACCTGTGCCGTCGATTGCGGCATCGCGGTGAACCCCGACGTCATCAAGGCACAGATGGAAGGCGGGATCGGCTACGGAATCGGCCACAACATGCGTGACAAGATCACCCTGACGGACGGTGTTGTGGACCAGTTCAACTTCCCCGACTACGAGCCCCTGAGGATCACAGATATCGGTGAGATCGAAGTGCATATCGTGCCCTCGGCCGAAGCGCCTACGGGCGTCGGCGAACCCGGCACGCCCCCGGCCGCACCGGCGCTTGCCAACGCCATCGCGGCAGCCAGCGATCTGCGCGTCGGAGCGCTGCCGATGGAAGACAACGGCGTGTTCTTCGCCTGACTTATGGCCCCCGGCGTCCGCGCCGGGGGCCACCCTCTCTTGCCCTTCCGGCCGCTATGTCCATGATGGCGCCAAACAGAAGGACAGGAGACGCATATGCCCCACACCACCGCCGTCATTGGCCTTGGCTCTATGGGCTACGGCATTGCGCAATCCTGCCTGGCCGCCGGGCATACCACACACGGCTTCGACATTGCCCCCGCACAAGTCGAACGGTTCCGTGCAGAAGGCGGCGCTGTCGGAGACATCACCGACATTGCGGACACGCTCGATGCTGTCATCGTGGTCGTCCTCAACGCAGCCCAAACCGAAGCGGTTCTGTTCGGGGAAGCCGGGATCGTGCCGCAGCTAAAACCCGGCACCGTGGTGATGGCGTGCGCAACTGTCTCGCCGGATTTCGCAAAGGACATGGAAGCGCGCTGTCATGCCCACAACATCCATTACCTGGACGCGCCGATCTCGGGCGGGTCTGTAAAAGCCGCGCAAGGTGCGCTTTCCATCATGGCATCCGGCACTGCGGACGCCTTTACAGCCGCGAAGCCCATTCTCGAGGCCACCGCCGAAACCGTCTTTGAACTGGGGGATCATGCAGGCCCCGGCTCGGCCATGAAAGCCGTCAACCAACTGCTGGCCGGCGTCCACATCGCCACGATGGCCGAGGCGCTGACGTTTGGCATGACCCAAGGGGTTACTCCCGAACAGTTTGTCGAGGTGATTTCGAAATGCGCAGGCTCCAGCTGGATGCTGGAAAACCGCGCCCCGCACATTGTAGCGGGGGACTACACCCCCCACTCATCCGTGAACATCTGGCCAAAGGATCTGGGCATTGTACTCGACATCGCCAAATCCGCGAGCTTCTTTGCCCCCGTCACCGCTGCTGCCCTGCAACAGTTCATTGCCGCCGCGGGCATGGGACTTGGTGGGGAAGACGACGCTGCGGTGGCCAAGGTCTATGCCCGAAACGCAGGGCTGACACTGCCCGGAGAGGACGCATGAGGTTCTCGGCAAATTTGGGCTTTCTATGGAACGACCGGCCCCTGCCCGACGCCATCCATGCTGCCAAAGCCGCAGGTTTTGACGCGGTCGAATGCCACTGGCCCTACGATATTCCGGCGCAGGACGTACGCGCAGCACTCTACGCAACCGGCCTGCCGATGCTGGGCCTCAATACATCACGCGGGGATGTGGCCGGTGGGGAAAACGGCCTTGCCGCCCTACCCGGTCGCACGGAAGACGCCCGCGCGGCCATCGATCAGGCGATTAACTATGCCGACATCGTCGATGCGGGTGCGATCCACGTCATGTGCGGTTTCGCAAACGGTGCCGAAGCCCGTACAACATTCATCGAAAACCTGCGCTATGCCTGCGCCGCGACCCCGAGCACAATCCTGATCGAACCACTCAACCGACACGACGCGCCCGGCTACTTCCTGCAAACCACGGATCAGGCCCGTGCGATCATCGCCGAGGTCAACGCGCCCAACCTCAAGCTCATGTTCGACTGCTACCATGTGGGCCGGACCGAAGGCGACATCCTGACCCGGATCGCTGACCTTGGCGATCTGATCGGACACATCCAATTCGCCTCAGTCCCCGACCGCGGCGCACCGGACCACGGAGAATTAGAGTACGCTACCATCTTTGCTGCACTCAAGGATTGGCCGCGCCCGCTGGGTGCGGAATACAAACCGGTCGGTGATACAGATACTACGCTGGCCTGGATGCAGCATTATCGTTGATCCGGCCAATCGACAGCCAGCTCAACACGATCATCGCCGCCGCCGTCGCAAGGCACAGGGCCACTCCGCCAAGCTGGTAGGTCAGCCCGGACAACACGGTCCCGATCAACCGGCCCGCGGCATTGGCCATGTAGTAAAACCCCACATCCATCATGACACGCTTGGCATCGGTAAAGGCAAGGATCAGATACGAGTGCAACGACGAATTGAGCGCAAAAAGCACGCCGAAAACCAGCAGCCCGAGCACGACAAAACCCGTCAGCCAATGCGTTGGCGTTCCCACGAACCAGACGGCAACAGCCAAAACGGCAGGCACAAAAAAGAGCGTTCCAACCCAAAACCGCGCCGCACGCGCTAGATCGGCCTCGCTCCTCTGCGCGCTGCGCAGGATGGTCGGGGCCTTGGCCTGTACTGCTCCGTAAAGGATCACCCAAACCGCCATGAAAATGCCGATCATGAAGAACGCGGCACGCTGGCCTTCGGGGCTGCCATCACTCAGGACCGAGTAGAAATAGATCGGGATGCCCACGACAAACCAGACATCCCGCGCGCCAAACAGGAACACGCGCGCTGCGCTCAGCCAATTGACACGGCGGTTCTCGGAAAACACTTCTTTGAACTTCGCGTCCTTGCGCCCCGCTGGCAACCCTCCGGGCATCCGTAGAAGCACCACAATCAAGATCAGCGCCAAGATGGCCGCCATTCCCAATACACTTGGGACAAAACCAAACAGCGCCAATGCCCCAGCCCCGAGAAGAAAGCCGAAGCCCTTCACCGCGTTCTTCGACCCGGTCAGCAAAGCGACCCAGCGGAACAGCCCATCGCCCTCGGTGGGTGCCAGCAACTTCACCGCAGATTTCGACGACATCTTGGCCAGATCCTTGGCCACACCGGACAGCCCCTGCACTGCCATCACGAAGACGACCGACGCGGCGACAGACCAAGCCGGATCAAGCTGCGCCAAGGCCAGCAACGCCACCACCTGAAAGCCAAGCCCGGTATAGAGGGTTGATGTCAGCCCGAACCGCGCGGCAATCCAGCCCGCGCTCAGGTTCGTCACCACGCCGGCAACCTCGTACAGCACAAAGAGATAGGCGAGTTGCACAGGCGAAAAGCCCAGCGTGTTGAAGTGCAAAAGCACCAACATCCGCAGCGCACCATCCGTCAGCATAAACGCCCAATAGGCGGCCGTGACAGCCACGTATGCGGCGAAACCCGCCGGTCGGGTCAAAGGCTGTCACCTACCATCTGCGCCACGTCGACAAGCCGGTGCGCGTAGCCCCATTCGTTGTCATACCAGGCATAAACCTTCACCTGCGTCCCGTTCACCACCATGGTGCTTGGCGCATCCACAATGCTCGACCGAGGATCATTGGTGTAGTCCGTTGAAACAAGGGGGCGCGTCTCGTACCCAAGAATACCCGTGAGCGGCCCGTTCGCAGCCGCTTCGAACAGTGCGTTCACCTCTTCCACGGTCGTTTCCCGCTCAACCTCGAACACACAATCGGTTAGGGAGGCATTCAGCAGCGGCACCCGCACGGCATGACCGTTCAGTTTGCCGGTCAACTCCGGATAGATCAGCGTGATCGCGGTGGCCGAGCCGGTGGTCGTCGGGATCAGCGAATTCAGCGCCGACCGCGCACGCCGCAAATCCTTGGCCGGGCGGTCCACGATGGTCTGTGTGTTGGTCACATCATGGATCGTCGTAATCGACCCATGCTTGATGCCCAAACCCTCGTGCACCACTTTAACAACAGGCGCTAAGCAATTGGTTGTACAAGACGCAGCTGTGACAATGGGTTGCCCAGTGTAGACATCATTGTTGACGCCATACACAATGTTTGCCGTCTCTCCATCCTTGACCGGCGCAGACACAACAACCTTTTTCACACCCGCTTCAAAGTACGGGGCCAACTTGGCATCGGTTTTGAAGACGCCGGTGCAATCAATCATAACGTCCACACCGTCCAGTGGCAGGTCTTCGATCGTACGGACAGACAACGCAGGGATCCGCGTCCCATCAATGGTGATGCTATCATCATCCGCCGCAAACTCGGCATCCCAACGCCCATGCACAGTGTCGAACTCCAACAGATGCGCATGCATCGCCGGATCACCCACCGCGTCGTTGACAAACGCAATCTCGCATCCGCGTTCCAGCAACGGCTTTAGGGCCAGTTTTCCTATCCGGCCCAAGCCGTTCACCGCGTATTGAGTCATGACATCCCCCATCTTTCGCCGTGCGCTATGTCACTGGCATATGACAGTTCCATGACAAGATCACCTTGGCAGGCGCAAAACCCCAGCAGCAGGCAGTTCATGCCCGTCGACGTGAACCGGATGATCCGTGTAGTTGAACCAGAACCGCTCGGTCCCCGTGTCACGGCAGCGCATGCCCTCTTGCATATGTCTGACAGTCAGATCAGGCACCACAGCCTCGATCAGACGCATATGGGCCGCGTCATCGCCCCATCCGGCGACATAGGTTGTCTCGGCATCCAGACGCACCGCCACAGGGGCACCGTTCTCTGCGCGCATCACAACCTCGCCGCCTCCCTCAACCTGTTCAAAATACAGATGAACGTGACCGTCGCCCTCAAGTGCGACAGGTAAGTCGGGGCGCATCGACTGCACCCGGCTGACAACCAGATCGCTGCCGGGCCAGGCCGGTGGCAACGGGTTCGGGATGTTGAAATCAGCATCTCGCGCCCCAGTTCGCGGGCCAAGAATAACTTTTGCATCAGAGGCTTGCAGTGCGGCCTTCAACTCAAGTGGCACGTGCATCATGCCCGGCACAATAATCGCGGAATAGCTTGCGAAATCGCGGGACGAAGGCGGCAGAATGTCCACAGAAAGACCAAGTTTGCGACAGGCCCGATACCAGTTAAACACCAGCCCGAAGTAACTCAGGCCCGCACCATGCGGCTGCACCGACCACGCCCAATCAGCATCGTAGTCAAAGATGATGCCCACCGGTGCCTGCGCAGCCACGACATCAGGCGCATCCGCCAGCTCTTCCATGACCTGCGCGGCTTCACCAAACGCCTCTGCCGCAACTGAATCCGGGCGCAACAGCCCCGCATGCATCTGCTCTTGGGCAAACGGCGCCTGCCGCCAACGGAAGTAACACACGGCTTCCGCCCCATGGGCAAAGGCCTCCCAAGTCCACAAACGCACCATCCCTGGCAAAGGCGACGGATTGTACGGCGCCCAGTTCACAGGTCCGGGCTGCTGCTCCATGATCCACCACCGGCCTTTGCCAACGGCACGGTAAAGATCGTGGTGAAACGCTTGAAAATCCGGGTCACCTTGCCGCGCATAGGCCCGCTGATGTGCGGCATCCGCCCCTATCCGGTCTTCAAGGAACCCAAGCGGGTAACTGTCCCAAGACGCGATATCCAGATCATCGCCAACCTTGAAATGATCAAACTCGGTCACCCGGCCCATGTAGTTGTGCGCGATGGGCGCATCGGAATGAGCGCGAATGATCTCGACCTGCGCGCGATTGAAGGCAACAACCTCTTCGCTGGCAAAGCGGTGAAAGGCGTGCACATGGGCCGGGTTCGGCTCGGTCACTGTCAGGTTCGGCAGGCCGACGTCTTCGAAATCGTCATAATCCATCGACCAGAACACATTGCCCCAGGCGGCGTTCAGCGCGTCGATGTCGCCGTCATTGCCCTGCCCCGGGAACTGCCCCCGTAACCAGTCGCGGAACCGGTCCCGCGCCGCATCGGAATAACTGATCACCGTATCGTGGCAGCCATATTCATTGTCGGTCTGCCACGCGGCCACATGCGGGTTGCGGCCATAGCGTTCCGCGACGGCCCGCACGATGCGGCGACATTCCTCAAGAAATCCCTGATGCGAAAAACAATAATGGCGGCGCGAGCCATAGCCGCGCACGTGACCATGTTCGTCGACCGCAAACATGTCCGGGTACTTTTTGCACACCCATTTGGGCGGAGTGGCTGTGGGTGTACCCAGCACGACCTTCAGGCCCGCAGCTCCAAGCGTCTCAATTGCGCGGTCCAGCCAGCCCCAGTCATATTCACCCTCGCGCGGCTCCATCCGTTTCCAAGCAAATTCGCCAATCCGCACCCATGTCAGGCCCAGATCGGCCATGCGCTGCGCGTCCTCTGCCCATTGGGCTTCGGGCCAGTGTTCGGGGTAGTAGCACACCCCAAGTGTTCGTTTCATAGGATCACCCGATGCTCGCGCTGACCTGTCGTGCCAGCGGGTCCGTAAAAGGTTTTCCCTCCCTGTGCCTCGTCCAGCCCGACTGCCGCGGTTGTGACGAAAAGCGTGGTGTCATCCGGCCCGCCAAAGGCCGGGCAACTTGTTTGCGATGCGGGCGCCTCAATGGCTCGCGCGAAGGCACCCGATGGGCTGTAGCAGGCCACGCGGCTCGCCCCCCATTGCGCGTTCCAAAGGTTTCCATCCGCATCCACGACGGCACCATCCGGATTCAGCCCCTCGGCCTTCAGATCCAGAAAGACCTGTGGCTCCCCCTCGAGCCAGCCGTCTGAGTCCAGCGCAACCATCTGTATTTGTTGAGAAAACGTATCACAGAAATAGGCGCGCATGCCATCTGGCGCAAAGCAGATCGCGTTCGAGATGGTGATACGATCAAATAACTTGCGCAGCTCACCCTTGTAGTAGCGATAGATCGCGCCAGCATAAGCTTCTGCGTTTAGACCCATGGTCCCGATCCAGAACCCACCCTGCGGATCGGCCCGTCCATCATTGGATCGCGTGATTTGATTGTCCGCCTCCAGCGCCGCCACCAATTCCCGATCTCCTGTCGGTACATCAAACCGCCAAAGGCCAGAGGCCGACGCCATCAACAGCGTATCCCGGTCCACCCAGCCGCAGGCCGAGACATGTTCGTCAAATTGCCATTCCCGGAACCGAGCACCTTTGGAAAACATGCGCTTGCCCAGGATGTCGAACCAGAACAGCTCGCCCCGCTCGGGGTGCCACATCGGCCCCTCGCCCAAGGCACACGCCGTGTCATCAAAGACCTGCATCACGCCCCCGCGTCGTAGGCCGCCACCATATCCGCTGCGCGCGCCGCGACGTCAGCCGCCGACATGCCCGGTTTGTACAATGCCGATCCGATACCAAATCCGGTGATCCCGGCCGCAAACCAGTCCGCGAAATTGTCCGGCCCCACACCACCCACGGCATAGGTCTTGGTCCCCTTGGGAAGGACCGCGCCCATCGCCTTCAACCCGTCAAGGCCAAGCAACGAGGCCGGGAACAGCTTCAATCCATCAGCGCCCGCATGCAGCGCCGCAAAGCATTCTGTTGGCGTCATCACGCCGGGGAAAGACATCATGCCCGCCTGCTTCGTCGCCACGATGATGGATGCATTGGCATCCGGAGACACCACCATATGTGCACCCATCTCGTGCAGACGCTCGACGGATTGCACATCCAGAACTGTGCCCGCACCGATCATCGCGTGATCGCCATGCGCTTCCAGCATTTTTCCAATGCTGTCAAAGGGATCAGGTGAATTCAGCGGCACTTCGATCCGCGTGATCCCCGCCTTAACCAAGGCATCTGCGATCGGAAGGGCCTCGTCCGGGGTCACGCCCCGCAGGATGGCAATGATCTCACGGCTCATGCGGCCTCTCCATATATCTGGGTATATGCGGCGGTCAGGCCCGCCAGTGTCATGTCCTCGGCATCGGCCTGCTGACACGGCACGCCCTGCGCTGCAAGGGCCGTCGCATAGGCATCAGACAAGCGATCTGCCCCGATCAGCGCCACCTGCTGGCCCAACCAATAAGGGCGCATGGAAGCCAGCTCGGCCCCGATCAAAAGCCCAGACAACCGCGCCCGCGCCGCATCTCCAGCCAAATCATCCAACAAACCCTCGGCCCGCAGCGAAAAGAGCGCTGCCGCCAGCCCCTCGGGCCGAGACAGGGATTGGTCAACCCCCGCGGCAAATGCCTCAGCATCCCAACCGTCGCCCATCGAATGGCGCAGCACCGACTGCTTGGACAAAAGGCCAAACATCTCGCCTGTCATGGCGGTGCGGAAACTCACGATCTCGCCCGCGCTCACATGCACCCACTTGGTGTGCGTGCCGGGCAGGCAGATGACCCCGTCAAACCCCGGCGAAGTGGCCAGATACCCGGTAATCTGCGTCTCTTCCCCGCGCATCACGTCGGCAGGTTTGGCCTGCTTCACGCCCGGCAAGATACGCACATCCAGATCGGTGCCTGGGACCTGCACTGCCTGAGCCGCTGACGGCGGCGGACAGGGCACGGCGCTATACGGCGCCTCAGCCCACCCCTGCCGCGACCCAACCATGCCGCAGGCCAGAACCGGCGCAGGCAACACATCACCCACAAGGGCGCGCAACGCAGGCTCAAACCCAGCGCGGTCGAGTGTCCCCATCCCCTGCGCAGACGACCGTCGATCCAGAACCGACCCATCGCCGCGCATCAACCACGCGCGCACATGCGACGTTCCCCAATCCACTGCTATCCACGCAACATCTATCATCAGCCTGTCACCACCACACCGCCGTCGATCACCATCGACTGACCGGTCATCATGCGGCTCGTGTCCGATGCAAGAAACAGCGTCGCACCCACGATGTCACGCGGCTCCAGATGCTCTTTCAGGCACTGACGTTCCATATGGGCCGCCAAACCCTCGGGCGTGGCCCACTTGTCCAGCTGTTTTTGGGTTAGTACCCAACCCGGCGCCAGCGCATTCACCCGAATCTTGTCCGGGCCAAACTCGCGCGCAAGCGACCGGGTCATCCCGTTGATACCGCTATTCGACCCAGTATAGATCGGATAACCCGCATTCCCCATCATGTAACTGATGGACGAAAAGTTGATGATCGACCCACCACCGGCCGCCTGCATGCCCGGGATCACCGCCTGACAGGCAAAGAAATATGCTTTGAAGTTGATGGCGATCATCCAGTCCCAGAAATCGCTGTCGACCTCCATAGTGCTGTGCCGCTTGTCATTGGCTGCGTTGTTGACCAGCGTGGTGATCGGGCCATGGGCCTCAGCGGCCTGACCAATGCAAGACTTCAAAAGCTCTGTATCCGTGATGTCGCACTGCATGAACAGCGGGCGCACGCCGTGCTTGCCCGCCATCTCGTCGCAGAACTCGGTTGCATCCGACCGTCCGACAAAGGCGACCTGCGCTCCCTGCTCCATGAACCCATCGGTCAGCGACGCACCAATGCCCGCGCCACCACCAGTGATAAACACCGACGCGCCTTTCAGATCGTGAAATGTGGCTGTCTCTTTCATGGCATCACTCTCAATTCAAAGGGTCAGGCAAGGTCGCCCTTGATCACCCACATCCGTTCCGGAAAACTCCATGGCAGCGTTAGGCCATGATACATCAGATACGCTCCGCTCACCACGAACGGCCCGGACTTAAGCGCATTCTGGCCGCGCGATAACGCATCGGCATCCGCGCGGTTGATCAACTCAACACGATACTTTGCGTCGGGGGTCAAACGGGTCAGCCGCAAGGGGCGCGGCGCAATCTGATCCGACGTGGCGGCCTTGCCCGCAAAGACGACAAACTGCCCGCCACCTTCTTCCAAATGCTGCTCGGCAAAGACGGCGGGATCGGCGCTATCAAGGCGCAGAATGTCGGCGCCGTACATCCAATCCCGGTTGTGCTTCCACCACCCCGTCACTTCTGTCAGCACATGCGTTTCGTCATCCGTCAGCTCACGTGGGTCCATCTCGAACCCCATGTGACGCTGGGCGGCAACCCAAGCGCGGAAGCGGATATCGAGTGTACGCCCAGACGTGTGACAAGTCCGCGGTCCCACATGGCTTCCAGTCACCGCCATCGGCAGGAAAATCGACGAATTGTGCTGAATGCGCAGCCGCTCAACCGCATCGTTGGAATCGCTCAGCCACACGCGCTGCGTCCGCTCCATGATGCCGAAATCAATCCGGCCACCGCCCGAGGCGCAGCTTTCAATCTCTACATCCGGGAACTCACGCCGTAGACGGTCGAGCAAGGTATAGGACCCCCGCGTCTGCGCCGCATCGGGCATGGGCAAAACACGGTTGTGGTCCCACTTGATGTACTCGATGTCGTGGTGGCTCAGAATGTCGCTCATCCGGGCAAACAGGAAGGATTGCACGGCAGGCAGCGCCATGTTCAGCGCCATTTGCTGACGCCCCATGATCTGGTCCTCGCCACCCAAAGCCCAATCGGGGTGGGCGCGGAAGATGTCAGAGTTCTGGTTGATCATCTCGGGCTCGAACCAGATGCCGAATGTCATGCCCAGCGATTTCACATGGTCAATCAGCGGGGTCAGCCCTTGTGGATACTTGCGCGGGTCAACCTCCCAATCCGACAGCGCCTGCGTGTCGTCATCCCGGTTCCCGAACCAACCATCGTCCAGCACAAAGCGTTCTGCACCCAGCTTGGCAGCCCGCTCGGCAATGTCCTTCAGCTCATCCAGATTGTGATCGAAATAGACGGCTTCCCAGCAGTTGTAGTGCACGGGGCGTGGCGCATCCGGGCGCGGGAATGTGACAATCCGGTCGCGTAGATGGCGTTGGAAAGCGACCGCACAGCCGTTCAAACCGTCATCCGAGAAGACGGCATAGATCTTGCCGGTGGCAAAATGCTTCTGCGCGGCCCCTTCAACACGTGCCGCATGGCCGAACTGAATCTGGCGCCGTCCGTCCGGCAATTCTTCGGCCACCATACGGTGCCCACCGGACCACCCGTAGTGGAAGGCATAGGCGTGACCGGAGGCGTTTGACGCCCCCCGTACAGGCACGATCAGGCCAGGGAAATGCTCGTGCCCCGTCCGACCTGTGCGGTTCTCGCGATACCGGATACCGGGCGACCAAGGCGTGCGGTTCATCTGAAACTCACCACACCAACGACCGGCGAAATCAATCATCTCATCTGCAAGCTGCGGTGCCGGAAACACCGGCGCAGACAGCCAGTGCAGGTGCATCGGCTCCAGCGCGTCCAGTTCCGCGCTCGCCTCGATCATGTGTGTGTCTGGATCGATGGCAAAGCGCGCGCGATAGGTCAGCACCCTGTCCTGGTCCATGTAGGTCAGGATCAGAACATTGTCGGCGACATCCGACCGCTCAAGGCAGAACTTCGGCAAGAATGGCGTGCCATCCCCGTGCCGGATGATCAATCCGGGCTGTCCGGGAAAGGACCGCGTCGCCTCCGGACAAATGCTGAGTTCGGGATTCGCATCCAGCATTCCGCCCGTCACATCAAGGGTATAGGCCTCATAGAGCGTCGTCAGATCTTCTTCGTCCGGCAGGCGCGGTCCCCAATAGACAACCTCCGCCAGTCGGCCCCTGTCGGAGCCGAGGACCAAAGTCTGACGCCCGTCATCCAGGCGCCAACATCTTATCACTTAACAGCCCCCAAGGTCAGACCGGCAATGAAGTGCCGCTGCATGAGAAAGAAGCAGACAACCGGTGGGATCGCCGCCAGCAAGGACGCCGCCGACACCAGGTGCCAGTTGTTCACGAACTGCCCGTTCAGCGCCCGCACACCTGCCGTGATCGGCTTGGCGCTTTCGCCTTGGGTCAACACGTTCGCCCAGAAGAAGTCGTTCCAGACAAAGGTAAAAATCAGCACGGCGAGCGCCGCGATGGCAGGGCGTACGAGCGGCAGAACAACATACCAGAAGATACGCCATTCAGCGACACCCTCAATCCGCGCAGATTCCACCAGATCAAAGGGCAAGGCCTTGATGAAGTTCCGCATGAACAGCGTGCAGAACCCTGTCTGAAACGCCGCGTGGAACAGGAACTGTCCCGCGATCGTGTCGTAGAGGCCCGTTTGGACGGACATGTCGCGCACCGGCACCATCAGGATCTGGAACGGAATGAAGTTGCCCGCCACGAACAGGAAGAACAGCGGCAGGGCGACCCGGAACCGGTAAATCGCCAGCGCGTAGCCTGCAAGGCACGCAAGGGCTACCGAAATGATAACAGTGGGTACGGTGATCAGAACCGAGTTGATCATATATTGCGCCGCTGCGGACTGGGTGAAGACAGCCGTGTAGTTTGCAATCAGCGCAAATTCACTGGGCCAGCCAAACACGTTGCCCGAGTTGATGTCCGCCGCCGACCGGATTGAGGTCAGGAAGATCGCCAGCAAGGGCAGAAGCCACATGATGAGTGCGATGGGCAGAAACGCCTGGTAGGCCGCCTTGGCCGTGGGGCCGGATTTTTCGATGGGACGTGGAAACATCTTAGCGCCCTCCCTTCTCGTCCTGGTACATGCGCCACAGGAAATAGCTGATGAAGAACAACATGATACCGAACAGCACCGTCGCCACGGACGAGCCATAGCCGTATCGTTCGCCGTATTCGGAAATCGCCACCTCAAACATGTAGTGCGACAGCACATTGGTGGACCCGAACGGTCCGCCTTGGGTCATGATGGCGATCATATCAAACGACCGCAGTGCGCCAATCACAGTCACAACCACCGCGATGAATGTCGCCGGCTTCAACTGCGGCACGACCACGTACCACAGCATCTTCCATCCCTTGGCCCCGTCCAGACGGGCCGCTTCAATCTGGTCCGCAGCCACGTTGTTCAAACCGGTGAGATACAGGATCATGCAGTATGCAATCTGCGGCCACAAACCGGCAGCAATGATGCCATAGGTCGCCCATTGCTCGCTCGACAGAATGTCGGGCACGGGGCGATCACAGACAAAGGTGGTGTTGCCAAGGATGTTGGTCGTTTCCTCGCAGAACATCGCCTTCCAAACGGTCCCGACCACGCCGAAATCCGGGTTGTAGAACCAGCCAAAGATCAGGCCAACCACCACTTGCGAGATCACAAACGGGAAGAAGAACATCGACTTGTAGAACCGCATTCCCGTCACCGTCTGGTTCAGGAACAGGGCAATGAACAGCCCGACGGGCACGGCCAACATGTAGAGGATCAGCCAAGCGATGTTGTTGCGGAGTGAGGTCCAGAAATTGGGGTCATCCCACAGCTTCACGTAGTTTTCGAAGCCCACCCAAACGGCGGTCGAGTTGCCCTCGGCGTCGTAAAGGCCGTTCCACTGATAAAGCGACAGCCACAACGATTCAAAGATCGGGATGACCACGTAAATCGCAAAGAAGATCAGCGCGGGGATCAGAAAAATCCACGGGGCGATGGCCAGCTTGTTGCGCCTGAGCCATCCCGGTTCGGACCGAGTTTCGGTATCGGGCAAGACCGCATGTGTCATGGCAACCTCCTCAGCTGGGGCATCTGTCCCTGCGGGGACAAGGATAACCTTTTGAAATCACAGGCATTCATCTGTGTTTACAGAAGGTTAACGGGCGAAATGAGAAAGGGGTGGGCACGATATGCCCACCCCGAAATGGTCTTAGTAAACCTCGGCTTGGACTTCATCCAGGCGCTGCAGGATCGCGTCTTTCTTGGACGGGTCCAGCATGAACTCCTGGAAGCCTTCCATGCCCGCCTTGGCCATGGCCGCTGGCGCGTCACGGTCATAGAACTGCGCCAGACCAGTGGCACCGTTCAGCAGAGCAAAGCCCTCCTGAATGAACTTGTCATCCGAGATGTCCGCCTTGGAGTTGATGGGCAACTGGCCGATGGTCTTGTTCCATTCGGTCTGCACATCGGGGCGCGCCACGAAGGCCAGCCATTTCTTGGCGTCTTCGACGTTCTTGGCGTTTGTCGGGATAAAGAAGGCGTCCGCAGGCGCTTCTTCAGCCGGAGCGATGGCAGGGTCAATGACCGGGAAGGGCATGAAGTCGATCTGCTCTTCGGTCAGACCAGCATTCTTGTAGCCGTCGACCGAGAAGTTACCCATCACATACATCGCCGCGTCACCGTTGGCGAAAGGCGCGATAGCGTCCTGCCAGCTCATCGAGGCGTGGTTGTCCACAAAGCCACACTCGTTGATCAGCGTTTCCCAGTTTTCGAACGTCGCGACAATGCGGGGATCGGTGTACTTGATCTCGCCCGCGGTCAGTGCGTTGTGCACGTCGTAGCCATTGGTGCGCAGGTTGATGTAGTCGAACACACCGGCGGCGGTCCAAAGGAACTTGGTGCCGATGGTGAAAGGCGTCACGCCATTCTCTTTCATCTTACCGCAAGCTGCCAGCAGTTCGTCCCATGTCTGGGGTTCTTCCAGCTCGAGCAGGTCAAAGATGTCTTTGCGGTAGTAGATGCCCCACTGGTAGTAGGAATAGGGCACACCCCAGATCTTGCCATCGCGGCTCATCGTGGCCTTGATCGCGGACAGGTCTTCACCAAAACCGTTTTCTTCCCACACATCATCGACGGGCTGGAACAGGCCCGCATCGACGAAGGGCGCCATGCGGTTGCCAGGGTACCAGCTTGTCACGTCAGGCGCGTCGGCGGTCAGGAAGTTGCGGATCGCGGTCTTGTGCGCTTCGCGGTCGTTGATGTTGACGATCACGTTGATGTCGGGGTTTTCAGCTTTGAACTTTTCCACTGCATCTTCGAAGCCCTTTTTTGGGCCGGGGTTCAGGTCATCGAAGTTGATGACCAGGTCACGCGCAAATGCGGTGCCGGCAACAGCCGACAGAGCAATAGCCGCAACCGCGGTTTTCAGACTAAGGAACATGGTTCTCCTCCCGTTGGTTCCATTACGTTTTGCCGCCGAGCGTACGTTTCCTGTCGGCGACGAAAAGTCAGTTTTTCTTTGACACCGGCCCCTGCTTCGTGGAAGTTCCACATAGTGAAACCGGTTTCCAACTATTGGAACTATGCGGGGACACGACGCGCAGGTCAACAAGTTTCATGCGCGGCGTCTTGGGAGGAGACAGATGAATAACGCGGCCCCCCGATCGGGGGAGGGAACCATTGCCAAGGCGTTGGAAGTGCTGGACCTTGTGGCCCAGCTGGAACGTCCTGTGCGGTTTTCCGAGCTGCTGTCATTGTCACCCCATCCCAAGGCCACGTTGTACCGTCTTGTCCAGACGCTGACCGCGCTTGGGATGCTGCGATACGATACCGATCGTCAAACCTATGCCCCCGGTTTGCGCCTTGTGCGCTTGGCCCATGCGGCCTGGCGACAAAGCTCTTTGGCCCCGATTGCACGCCCGTTCATCGACCAGTTGAGTGCACAGG
>NZ_JBYNDP010000039.1:0-31286 GCF_059783535.1 Tateyamaria sp.
CCGGACGAAGCCGCCGAGATCGTGCTGGAATTCGACGAGACCGGTGCCCAGACCGAAAAGCATCAAAAGCGTATGATGGGCGAGGTGGCCAAACTGACAGCAGGATCCAACGGTGCGCTGGTGCCCGCGGATTACGAGCGTACGGTGCAATCGCTGCTGTCCGGTGGATCGGACCCGGTGATCTCCAAAGCGCCAGAAGGGGCCTGGACGCACCAGATCACGGATAAAGCACTCGGCGGATCATAAAGCATGGCCCAGGTCACCTGAAGAGGTGGCCTGGTTTCGCCGATGTCGGCGACGACTGAGAATTCTCAAGCGAAAAGCAGAACGCCCGTACTAATGTGCGGGAGTTCTTGCAATCGGAGGGAGACAACCATGTCCGTCGCACGTGTAACCGAAATCATTTCAAGTTCGGAGACCAGTTTCGAAGATGCGGTACAACAGGGGGTACAACGTGCCTGCGAGACGTTGAAAAACGTCGAAGGTGCGTGGGTGCAGGACCAGAAAGTAGTCGTTCGTGATGGTCAGATCACCGAGTACCGGGTAAACTTGAAGGTGACATTTATCCTTCAATAGCAACGTCTTGATGTGATCTTTCGCAGGGTCAGAACCCACACTGATCTTTTTTGTCGCAGTGCGTGGACTTGATCAGTGTGTGCTCCATGTCGTGCCCCAACAAAGGGAGTGCGCATCACATGACACGTATGGAAAATCTGCAACCGAACCTCGATGAACAGGCACGTCAGGACGCCCGCTATCACGCAGCAATGGCGTCGATCAATCGGACCAAGATGGAACGGGAACGCCAGGGATACGTCGTGATGTCGGCCGCGATGAACTATGGCGAAGGTGCGCTTGGCGACGGCCGGTTCGGCAAGGTCAGTCACGCGGCAAAGCTGTTCATGATCGCGTTTACATGCGCGTTGCCGGTGGTTCTTGTGTGGGCATATCTGCTGTAGCCCAAGCCTTCGATCGTTCGGCTATCTGATTTCGTTGCGCAGGCGTTAGTGCGTCCAGGCCCCACGCCGGTTGGTCGCAAAGTTCTCACCATAACCGCCGGGCCGGATGTTGGCCTTGCGCTTGTTGGGTTCCTGAACCTGCGCGTCGATGCCATGTTCCTTGGCGTAGTCGAGCGCGGCCTCTTTCGTGTCAAAAGACATGTGTACTTGAGCCTGTGTGTCCGAGGACGAAGTCCATCCCATCAACGGATCCACTGACCGGGCCGACGCTGGTGCAAATTCCAGCACCCAATGCTTGGTCTTGGCATTGCCTGACGACATTGCTGTCTTGGCAGGCTGATAGATACGTGCACGCATTCCATGGCTCCTGATCTGGCTGAAAAACATATCGGGAATTCCGTCCGCCGCTGCAAGATGCGATTTGTCTCAGTTGCGAACAGGATCATATACAAATTATGCATGATGCCACTTCCTTTATCGATTGGATCCTGACCAAGGGGCGCCTCCAAGGGTTGCAGGCGCTGACGGACCAACTTGGACCGCGATTGCGGGCGGTGGGTATCCCCCTGATGCGGCTCCGTGTCGGCATGCGCACGACCCACCCGCTTGTCGCAGCGGTCAGTTATATCTGGGACCCCGGCGGCAACGAGGCCGAAGACAAGGCACAGTTGCGCGCGCCACATGGGATCGAGACGCGCGCCACCTATATCGGCAGTCCGATGGAGATCATTTCCACCAAACAAGCCCCCTATCGTCGGCGCCTCGACGATACGCTCGGCCCGGACGATCACCTCATCCTGCATGAACTCAAGGCACGCGGTGCCACAGATTGGTACGGTCGCACGATGCTCTTTGCCACCGGCAGTTTCGGGATCATCATCTTTGCGGCGGATGGCCCCGGTTTCAGCGATGAAGACATCGCCCTGCTCGACACCATATCCGAGGTGCTGGCCCCGATTGTCGAAGCGCAACGTCATGACCACATGGCGAACGCCATCGCCACAAGCTATCTTGGCCCACGCACCGGCCAGCATGTGCTCGACGGCCAGATCACCCGCGGTGATATCGAACAGATCGAAGCGGCCATCCTGTTCTCCGACATCCGTGGATGGACAGCGCTGAACGCCACGCAGCCCGCCGAACAGGCGCTGGACGTCGCAAACCGATACTTCGAGGTTATGTCGGATGCGATCGACAACAATGGCGGCGAGATTCTGAAATTCATGGGCGACGGCGTGCTGGCGCTCTTCCCATCCGACGGCAGCTCTACCGGTCAGGTTGAGGCGTGCCGTCAGGCGCTCAGCGCCGCCCACGCCGCCCTGGGCATCGCTGCCCTGGCCGAGCTGCCAGTTCCCTTCGGCACCGGTATCCACTTTGGCAAGCTGCTCTACGGCAATGTCGGTGCCCGCGAACGGCTGGATTTCACCGTGCTGGGCCAGTCCGTCAACATCGCCGCGCGGGTCGAGGCGTTCTGCGGCAGGCTGGGTGAACCTGTTCTGCTGTCGGACCCTGTCTCCCAGCTGGCTGGTATGCCTGTGCGGCACGTCGCGATCGAAACGCTCAAGGGCTTGGACGAGCCCATGCGCCTCTTTGCTCCTGCCAATTCCTGACAGCAAGGCGCGACATCCACTTGCGCCCGACCGCCTTTGCGCCAAGTTACCTACATGGCTTACGCGCACACCGATTCCTCCGACCCCGTCACCTACCTCGCCAACCCGGCCGAGGATGTCCGCACGCGTCTGAAACTCGAAGGCGGAAAAGAACTGGTGATGAACACCGAATTCCAGCCCGCAGGCGATCAGCCAACCGCGATCGAAGAACTCAGTGCCGGGATCATGTCAGGCGACCGTGACCAGGTGCTCTTGGGGGCCACAGGCACGGGCAAGACCTACACCATGGCCAAGGTGATTGAGGAAACCCAACGCCCGGCGATCATCCTCGCCCCCAACAAGACACTTGCGGCCCAGCTCTATGGTGAGTTCAAAGGGTTCTTCCCCGAAAACGCCGTCGAATACTTTGTCAGCTACTACGACTACTACCAGCCCGAAGCCTACGTCGCCCGCTCGGACACCTACATAGAAAAAGAATCCCAGATCAACGAACAGATCGACCGCATGCGCCACTCGGCCACGCGGGCGCTTCTGGAACGCGACGACGTGATCATCGTGGCTTCCGTGTCGTGTATCTACGGCATCGGGTCGGTCGAAACCTACGGCGCCATGACGCAGGACCTGAAGGTTGGTAAGGAATACGACCAGCGTCAGGTCATGGCCGACCTAGTCGCCCAGCAATACCGCCGCAACGATCAAGCCTTCCAACGCGGCAGCTTCCGGGTGCGCGGCGATAGCCTCGAAATCTTCCCCGCCCACCTCGAAGACCGCGCATGGAAGCTGTCCTTCTTCGGTGAGGAGCTGGAAAGCATCACCGAATTCGACCCGCTGACGGGTGAGAAAGCGGCCACGCTCGACCACATCCGCGTGTACGCCAACTCGCACTACGTCACGCCCAAGCCAACGATGAACCAGGCCATCATCGGCATCAAAAAAGAACTCAAGATCCGGCTTGACCAACTCGTGGGCGAGGGCAAGCTGCTTGAAGCGCAACGGCTCGAACAGCGGACGAACTTCGATCTGGAAATGCTCGAAGCCACCGGTGTCTGCAACGGGATCGAGAACTACTCGCGCTACCTCACCGGCCGCGCACCGGGCGAACCACCCCCCACGCTCTTTGAATTCATACCCGACAACGCCATCGTCTTTGCGGACGAAAGCCACGTCTCCGTCCCCCAGATCGGCGGCATGTACAAGGGCGACTATCGGCGTAAGTTCACACTGGCCGAACACGGCTTCCGCCTGCCGTCCTGCATGGACAACCGTCCCCTCAAGTTCGAGGAATGGGACGCCATGCGCCCCCAATCCGTCTTCGTCTCTGCGACCCCGGCGGCATGGGAGATCGAACAGACGGGCGGCGTCTTCGTCGAACAGGTGATCCGTCCCACGGGCCTTCTGGACCCCGAGGTCGAAATCCGCCCGGTTGAGATGCAGGTCGACGACCTGCTCGACGAGGTCCGCAAGGTTGCTGCCGATGGCTACCGCACGCTGGTCACAACCCTGACCAAACGCATGGCCGAGGACCTGACGGAATACATGCACGAACAAGGCATTCGCGTCCGCTACATGCACTCGGATATTGACACGCTGGAACGGATCGAAATCCTGCGCGACCTGCGGCTGGGGGCCTTCGACGTGCTGATCGGGATCAACCTGCTGCGCGAGGGGCTCGACATCCCCGAATGCGGTCTGGTCGCCATCCTCGATGCAGACAAGGAAGGGTTCCTGCGGTCCGAAACCTCGCTTGTGCAAACCATCGGCCGCGCCGCCCGGAACGCCGATGGCCGCGTGATCATGTACGCCGATAAAGTGACGGGTTCGATGGAGCGCGCGCTCGCCGAAACCAACCGCCGCCGCGCCAAACAGATCGCCTATAACGAAGAGCACGGGATCACGCCCGCGACGGTCAAGAAAAACGTCGAGGACGTGCTGGCGGGCCTCTACCAAGGCGACACGGACCAGTCCCGCGTCACAGCCAAGATCGACAACCAGATGGCGGGCGGCAACTTGCAAGCCGTGCTCGACGGCCTGCGCGCCGACATGCGCAAGGCGGCTGAGAACCTGGAGTTCGAAGAAGCGGCGCGCCTGCGGGACGAGGTCAAACGGCTGGAAACGGTGGACTTGGTCGTGGCGGATGACCCGCTGGCGCGTCAGTATGCGGTGGAGAAAGCCGTGGACGACGCGCAGAAGGCGTCGGGTCGGTCAACAGCAGGGCGCGCTGGTCAGCGCGGCGGCAATGTGAAGCGGCGTAAGAGATAACTGGAAACATAGTTTTTTCCTGATACTCTGGCGGCAAATTTGTAACTAGGCCGACTTCGAAATGCTGAAATCAATTGCGTCCGTATTCCTATTGATCTCTGTATCGATTGCTTGTGCTGAAACGCCTTCGTCAATTGAAGTGCTTGGAGCCGCGCGAGAAGCGTGTGATCGGAGTAGTTCAGGGTACCGCTTAAGCGCAGCCGGCCAACTCGATGCAGAAGCGAAAGCGGCAATGTTACGAAAGCTCTTCGGCGCGGATATTGGCATCGAAGGTGACGTGTCTATAGAGGCCTGGGATGGTGTTCAGCAGGTGCTGCGCGAACACCAGCTAGCTAAGTCAATAAATGACAATGAATGCGTACGTGAACTTGTGCCGCAGCTTCTGGAATTCGAGCTGCAGAGGTTGCGCGAAAGTAGCAACCAAGGTTCATCAGGGTCACTTAATGCAGTCCTTTCAGACCTGCCGCGCCGAGGTGCGCAACCCTGCTTTGTGCTGCAAGAGCCATCAGACTTCCCGCTAATCATCTACCCCGATATGTGTTTGTCAAACCGCGCGGGAACCGCATTCGCAGTTATTGGACGCGCCGACCTTCGGGTTATGACCTACAGTAATGCGTACGGAGAAAAAGTGTCTTGCTACCCTGGAGATAGGTGTGGCTTTGGATGGAACGATAGCCCAATATTTTCTTTGACGAACCTCAATGGCAACCCAGCTCTCAAGACTATTTGGTGATCCCATGTACCGTATTTTTATTTTTTTGCTTTTCCTATGCATGTCCCAAATGACCCAAGCGCATCAGGTTCCAAACGCAAACCTCTCGCAAATAACGGACGGCGTATTTTCAATGAAAGAGGGTCAATCTCTAGATATTACTGATGAGAACCTCCTAATTACACTGATGGGCGGAGGAGATGGCTGCGTTACGCTTTCGATGAATGGCGGGAGCTCTTGTATCGCAAATGGGCAACGGCTCCATCTCAAAAGTCTTGGAAATGCGCCGTACTACATTCGTGGTATGTTTACGGAAAAGCAGCGGTGTTTCTTGGATGTCTTCAATATCGTTAACGTCAAGGGGCAGCCTGCAGCAGCGGATTTCAGGCTCCTTTGCGAGTAACTTAAGTTCACGGAAGTTAAAACCAAGCACCTGTCGAGGTATTCGGTAAGACATAGAATTTTGGACATGAGCAATCGGGGCTTCCTATTTTTGCATGCTGGCGGCATTGTTGCTTTTCGCTCTTGGCCTTTCAACGTCACAGGTAACCTAACTCGCATCTGTCGCAACTGGGTGCCCTGCTTCGCGAGAATTGGCGCCTGTCCAGTGGTCTCCTAGACGCTCTCGCCCTTTCAAAACACCCCCGCCACCTCATACATCACCGGCTCGAACCGCGTGCATAACCCGGCAATCCCCCGGTTCCGTTCCCGCATCTCCTCTGTCCGCAGCATCGCTTGAAAATCCTCGCGCCGTTGCCACTGCGAGTAATTGGCAATCCGCGTCTGCGCGTCGTTCACATGCAACCCCGCAGCAATGAACCCCGGCTGGTGCGAGATGAAGTCTCGATAGGCGTCCTGCAGCCTGTCCAACAGGTCGGCGCAGGTGCCGGGGGAGCATTCGAAGGTTGTGATAACGGTCTGGCATTCGGTGGCTGGATCGATCTTGGGCATAAGGCACCTCCTGACCATCAGTATAGCAAATCTTTGCGGGACTGGCGCGGGCAGGGCGGCACGCTATGTTCGCTGCATGCGCAGTCTCCTGACCCTCATCCTTTTCGCGGCTCCAGCCCACGCGTGGGAGTTTTCCCCAATCCCGATCTGCACCCTGTCGCACACGGAGCCGACGGCAGATATCGCGGTGACCTACGACCAGGCCACCCGTCTCTACGCCATCGCGGTCACCAGCCCCGAAGATTGGCCAAACGCAACGGCCTTCTCCATCCGCTTTGATGGGGCACAACCCAACACGATCTCGACAACGCGCCACAGTACGGATGCGAATACGCTCACGGTCACCGATGTGGGCTTTGGGAATGTGCTGGACGGGCTCGAATTCAACGCAACCGCCACCGCTTTTACCCAGACCGCGGCAGTCACCGTCTCGCTGACAGGCGCAGCGCCCGAAGTGCAGAAGTTCCGCGCCTGCGCCACCGCACCGGTCGCCTGACACGTCAGGAATACCCGACTACGGCGCGGCCCCTAGGCGTGCTATGATCGCCCGATATTTTAAAGCCCCGCAGACCATCGCGAGGCCCTCATTCAAGGGCTTTCAAATGGACCATATCGTTTTCGGATTTGCATTTACCTTCGTGACAGCACTGGTCGTCATCGCAGGTGACTACGTATTGAAACTGGCCGCCGACGGGAACCAACCCATGTGGTCGGGTCTCGTCATGCTGGGTGTCGTGCTCTACAGCATATCGGCGTTTTTCTGGTTCTATGCCATGCAGCACGTCACGCTGGCGCAAGCGGGCGTGGCCTATTCCATGCTTACGCTTATTGCGCTGGCACTGATCGGTGCGCTGCATTTCGGCGAAACGCTGCACGCCCGAGAGTATGCGGGCCTCGGCTGTGCGCTGCTGGCGATGGTTCTGATGAGCCGCCTGGCCTAGAAATCAAAGATGTCGCCCAGCAAGTCGCCCATGCCCTTCTTCCGCTTCCTGCGGCGAGGGTCATAGTCATGGTCGTCATAGTCCCGTTCCGGCTGTCCACGCGGGGCTTGGGGCGGGGGCGGCGGTGCGGAATAAGCGGCCGCACGCTCGATGATCTTGTCCAGTTCACCCCGATCCAGCCACACCCCCCGACACTGCGGGCAATAGTCAATCTCGACCCCGCTGCGGTCGGTGATGACAAGGGGCGTTCCGTCGATGGGGCATTGCATGTGCGTGTCTCTCCAAATGGCTCCCATCCCATATAGGGTGGGCTGGCTTCCACTGCAGGGCGGATCGGCAAAAAAGGGCGAAAACCCGATCCTAATCAATTGTTAACCAAGTCTGGGCTACGGTCATTCTTTGTTAAGAAAGACCGATGAACCCGTGATGCGCCTTTTCCTGACCCTGTTGCTATTGGCGCTTGCGCCCGGCGCGCGGGCCGGGGCGTGGTTGCAGGAGCATAAGAAGGGCTTACTGTCATACAGCGGTGTCTACGAAGAAACCGGTCGGCTCGATGGAACGGTTTATGTCGAGTACGGACTGCGGCCCAAGCTCACGCTGGGGGCAAAGGTTGATGCGGATATGACGCTGGGGCGGTTGGGTGAGGGAACCGCGTTCGTCTTTATCCGCAAGCCGATCCCGACAGGCGAAAAGAATTACAAGCTGGCCTATGACATAGGGGTTGGCAGCACGTTCGGTCTTGTTATGGAGCCGCTGCTGCGCACCGGATTGAGTTATGGTCGGGGTATCACCATCAAGGATCGTCACGGCTGGGTGGCGATCGATGGTGCTGTAGAGTGGGCCGTAAACGAAGGTCCCAACACGCTGAAGCTCGACTCAACCGTGGGCCTTGCGCTCAACGACAAGTTCAAGGTGATGATGCAGGTCTTTGTCACCAGCGTCGATGGGGATACGTCAGCAACTCTTGCCCCATCGGTGATCTGGCAGCCCAAACCCGATGGGGCAAGTTTTGTCCTGGGTCTTGAGGACGAGGATGGAACCCTCGCCCTCAAACTTGGACTATGGCGGTCTTTCTGACCCTACTGGGTCAGCCGCGGTCCATCCGAACGGTTGCCCGAACCGATCCGCTCATATCTTCGCTGAATTCCAGCGTGAACGCGTCCTCGTTTGACCCGGCCCGTCCACGCGCGACGGGCGCTTCATACTGGCGCTGGTTCGCACTGTTGCGCAAGTCATCGGTCAGCGTGACGGAGTCCACGAACTGGCAATAGCTCTCAAAGGGCAGCTTGTTTTCTGTCTCGACGGTCCAGGTGCGGCTTGCCGTGCTCTGGGTGTGCGAGATGACGAGCGGGTTTTCCGCGTTTTCCCGCACGTTGTGGTACGAGTTGCCCTTGAACCAGACAGAACGGTTCCGATCATAGTCAAGATCGGCAAAGCTGGTGTCGACACGTTCTGCACGGTCAATCTGGCCATTGATGGACTGGAAGCGGTTTCCCGTCACCGTCACGCCATTCAGGAAATGGCCTGCAGCATGCGGTTTGATCACCAGATAGCTGAACCATGGCGCAACACTGCCCGACAGGAACACATTGTCCGTCATGCTGAACGAGCTGAAGGAAAAGCCCGATGTGAACGCCGGCGTGGGGTCACGCTCATTCGTCCATTCGACAAAGCAGTTGTCGACATAGTTCCCGGTGATCACGGTGGCTGTGTAATTGTCCTGCAGGACGGCCCCCGCGGTGCGGACGCCATCCTGCACCCCGTCACCTTGGAAAAAGTGGTTGCCCTTGATCAGGTGGTTCCGACCGGCCAACACCATGAAGTGGCGGAAGCGTGTCGCACGACAATCGCGGATCTTGGCGTCGTTTGAATTGATGTTGAACCCGATCGTTGTGCGGTCTGCGACGTCGAGGGAGTCTTCGGAAGACAGGAACTGACACCGATCCATCAGGAAACCCTGGCACCCACCACCGATGGACGTGATGCCACGATCCTTTGGACGGCTGACAAAGCATTCCTGCAATTCGAATGTCGCCCCGGCCGGGGCCAGCATGATACCGCTGCTCTTTGCGTTACACTGGAACTCGATGTTCGAAATGTTGAACTTCGTCAGCTTTGAAAACCCACCGAAGTCGATCAGGTAGTCAAACCGCTCAAAGGTGAAGGTCTGCGTCCCTTCGGCGTCGAAGAGCGGCGCGTTCAGGGTTAGGGTGCCTGCCCCCACGTTTTTGCTTCGAACATAGACTTCGCGGCCCACACCATTGCCGGTGACAAGCGCGCCGACCGGTATGTTCGCGATGTTGATCACGTTGCTCAACGTGCGGCTGTCGGACGCGCTGTAGGTGGCCTGGCTTGTGACCGTTTCGCTACCCCAACCATCGCCCAGTGCCTCGAACTGTCCGTTCCGGATCACACGGCGGGTGTTGTATTGATCGCGGTTCGGGACAGCTGCTTGCATGTCGATGGGTTCGTACACGGCAATGCGGCGACCACCCATGTCCAGGCTTTCATGATCGACGCCATTCAAAAGGGCCTGGAACGCTTTTTTAAAGGCCAGAGCCTCGTCGCCAAAGGCCTCTATGTAGGTTGGCAGATCATAGCTTTTGCGCAACAGGAGCTCTTTGTCGTCCGGCATGCTCAGCGTGCCTTCGAACTTGACCAATTCGTCCAGCGTCACGTCGTTCTCAAGCCGGAAGACACCTTCCGGAACCAGGATGGTCCGGCCGTTGGCAGCCGCGTTGGCTGCGTCAAAGGCAGCACTGTCATCCGTCGTACCATCGCCCATGGCGCCAAAGTCGCGGACGTCCACAACAGACATGATGTCCCGCAGGAAAACGGATGTGATGTCTTCGATCACGATGTCATCAATGCGGACAATGCCGCCGTTCGGGCCGGTCAGATCCAGTCCGAAATGCCCGTAAACCGCGTCGGCCCCCCATACCAGATCCACACCGGACCGGTTGCCCGCACCAATGATTGCCGAGACCTCGACCACTTCGCCGTAGTTGGTGAGGGTCACGCTGTCTCCGACAGTGTCAACGCCAGGCATCAGGGTCCCATCCTGCAGCGCCGCATAGCCCGCGATCTGAACAGACGGCAGGCTGCCATTGATGACCTTCAGGCGGACGGTCACACGCAGATAGCAACCCGGCAGCAAAGGGGTTTGACCCATATAGCGGACACGCGTGGTGTTCGATGTCTTTTGCAGCTCAAGGCAGCCGCCAAAATCCTGGTCGGCAACGACAAGGGCCGCGTTGGGCGCATTCTCATACGTGTCCGATCCGGGGGTGCCGTCACCGCTCGACCAAACATCCAAACCATCCGCAAAGGCGGGCGGCGTCAGCAGAATGCCATCAGTAATTGCCTTGTTCATCCATTCATCCCTTTTCCGCAGGGGCCGAAGCGGCCCATGTCACGCAGTCAACCTGAACCCAGCCGGAAGGCCCGGCTGTCACGGGCAAGGGAAGTATCAACAAGGGGTTAACGGGCACCGACAGGACCGCGCGGCGCAAGGGGCTTGTGCGCAACGCGGCACCCAATTGTTACAGCGGCTCACATCCATTGCACCGGGGCTGGCATAGCGGCTGTGCGGTCCCGACCTATATTGATGCAAGTGCAGCAAAGCTCTTTGCAAACGCAGCGAGGTGGATCATGCCAAAACAATCCCGACCCAAAGTTGTCATCATCGGAGCAGGCTTCGGTGGCCTGGCCGCAGCCCGTGCGCTCAAACACGCACCTGTCGATATCAAGATCATTGATCGCCGGAACTATCACCTGTTTCAGCCCTTGCTTTATCAGGTGGCGACGGCTGATCTGTCTCCGGCAGATGTGGCATGGCCCATCCGCGGCATCTTTTCGGGGCAAAAGAATGTGTCTGTCGCGCTGACCGAAGTGCTGGATGTGGACAAGGACAACCAGCACGTCATCACGGGCGAAGGACGGTTCGACTACGATCACCTGATCGTCGCCTCGGGCGCGCATCACTCCTATTTCGGAAGGGACGAATGGGAAAGGCACGCGCCCGGTCTCAAGCGGATCATCGATGCAACTGAGATCCGCAAACAGGTGCTTATGGCTTTTGAACGGGCTGAGGTTTCAAATTCAAACGCCGAACAGCGGCGGCAGCTGACTTTTGTGGTTGTCGGTGGCGGCCCCACGGGGGTCGAAATGGCCGGGGCCATCGCGGAACTGGCAAACCATGCGCTTGCCGCAGATTTCCATCGCATCAATTCGCGCGATGCCCGCGTCATCCTGATCGAAGCAGGACCGCGTGTGCTTGGTGCCTTCCCCGAAAACCTCTCTGACAAAGCCCACAGGTCGCTCGAAAAACTCGGGGTCGAGGTGATGGTCAACACCCGTGTCCAAGACATCACTGACGCGGGGGTGCAATTGTCCGACACGTTCATCCCGTCAGCTTGCAAAGTCTGGGGGGCAGGGGTCGCTGTAAAAAACGTGGGGCGCTGGCTTGATGCTCCAACAAATCGGACCGGTCGCGTCGCAGTGACGGACAATCTCAGCCTGCCGGGGCATCGAAATGTCTACGTGATCGGGGACGCCGCCCAAGTCCCTTGGAAAGACGGCTTTGACGTGCCCGGTATCGCACCGGCTGCAAAACAGGGCGGGAAATACGTTGGCAAACGGATCGCCGCGCTGGCTGCAGGCCGCTCGCATGACAAGCCCTTCCGCTACCGACACGCGGGCAATCTGGCCACCATCGGACGCCACGCAGCAGTCATCGACTTTGGCAAGGTGCAACTCTCGGGCTTCGTTGCGTGGTGGCTGTGGGGGATTGCGCATATCTACTTCCTGATCGGCGTGCGCAACCCGATCTTCGTCGCAATGAACTGGTTCTGGTCCTACCTCACCTTCTCGAAAGGGGCGCGGCTGATCACCGGATTAAGCCCATTGCACCAGGACCATGATACTGAACCAGAGACGCCTGTACGTGCAGCCGAGTAACAGCCGTCTGGCGTTGCGACCAAAGTCAAAGTGATTTGCGACAGCTGGCGTGTTAGGTCTGTCTAAGGAGGACGTGGACATGCGCACACAGATCATTGCGATGTGCCTGGTTGCACTGGCGAGCGGCACACAGGCCGACGAACGACCCACCACCATCGAAGACGAATTGGGTATTCTCAATCCGCAGGACACCGGCCGGGAAATGCTGACCCGCAAGATCGAGATGGGGGTCATCGATTCAGTGACCTGCTCTCTGGGCATCAATGTCACCAAGAACGACAATCACGAACTTGCGCGTGAACTCACCCGGAAATGTGCCGAAGCCGGGTACACCAAGGCAATGACCTGGATGAGCCAGCTTGAGAACAATGGCCTGGGCGGCGACTACAACCCGGACGCCTCCGCAGAGTGGGATCGCCGCGCCGCCGAAGCAGGCGACCCGGTTGGGCGGTTCAATCACGGGCTCAACCTCATGCGTGGTCACGGCATTGCCCAGGACGAAGTCCTGGGCCGTCGCTATGTCGATCAAGCGGCAGAAGACGGGCTGGAGATCGCCAAACGTCTGCAAGGCGCCGACTATGATCTGGACGAGGTGACGCCGGATGCGGACAACTGGAAATACGCGCCGCTCTTCTAAAGGCGCTGCTCAGGTGATGTTAAGAAACACCTGCGGAAATGTCTGGCTCAGGCTGTCCTGACCATGTGAACACCCACGTGTCCCCCTGCCGGACATTCTGGACCATATGTGGGCGAAACGCGGCAAGGCACGCCCCACCAGATCGCCGAACCGAAGGAAACAAAAACCCGTTTGACCCGGCAGCCATGTACTGGGCCGCCAAATGTTGACCCGCTGGGTACCCGACAATGGGATCGGGGTGCAGTTCAGTCTCCAGATTGGCGCCGTTCAGATCGTGAAACTCGGTGGCGAAGGACGCGTTCAGTTCTCGATAGGCCGTCACATTGTCGTAGACACCCGTGGCGTGCAGCTCCTGCGTCAAATGCCACCCGACCTCTGATTGCGCCGTTTCAACCCGATCCTGGCCCCATGTCGCATACCACGCGCCGCGCTCTGGGCCGCTGAAACGGTTTCCGGTCTCGCGCGTGTAGCAAAATGCGGCGTTGATATAGGTCCACCCATACCCGTGATGTGCGGTCACCAACTCGTCCGGGTGAACGTCTGCCGGAATGAATCCGGGCAGGCCGCGGCGCGAGGACGAGCGGCCCTCCAGCTCTGCCAGAAAGGCAAGATCATCCTCGTCATCGGCCAACGGGGCCAGTGCAGGCTCATCGATGTATGCGGTTGAGATCAGGCGCGTTGTTGTAGCTTCGACAAAAGGGCGCACCTGAATGTCAGGCACATCACTCACACGCCGCCCCGCAGCGCATCGATGTGACGTCGAACAGACATCATCGCAGGGATGCCCCCAGCAATCATCCGGTCAATCGGGGCCTGTCCGGCAAAGGCCAGACCGGCGTTGGGCTGCTTTGGCCAACCCGCCTCCAGCGGTCCATTGAACAGCAGGCGCAGACCCTTGAAAATGCCGATCAACAGGCTGGCGCGCATCATCTTGTCCTGATCAAGATTGCCCTTGAAGGCTCCCGCCTTCATCCGGCTCCACGTGGCCGTGGGCACATCAAACAATGCGGCGGCCTCGGCATTGGTCAGGGACCACGCTTCTGCAACTCGCACAATGGCTTTGACCACCGTTGCAATGCGCTGCGGGTCGCTCAGCGGGGCGATGATTTGCGGTTGCTCAACATGTTGCGCGGCGTGGATCATAGCGGCACCCTCAAAAGACACGATGATACTTATCATATGATAATGTATATTTCAAGTGTCACTACATCTTCTGGAAGCATGGGTCGAGATCATTCAGATGGTCTCAAATCCCCCGATCGCACCGGCGGCTAGGCCCGATGTCACGCACTCACACCGGGCGCATCCAAAAGCTGAACACCGTTGATCTTCCAACCATCCGCTGTTTCGACCATGCTGTAGGCCAGAAAATGCGTCACGCCGTCCGCATCCTCGATCCGGACGGTCTGTATAAATCCGCCAGCCGCTTCGCGCAGGTCCAGATAGGTCACGTCAGCCGGGCGCCACACCATGGGATAGCCTTGCGTCACCATGCGTCCGAAATTTTCTGGCGTGCGGAAAATGCCCCGGATCGACGGGGCGGCAAAGGTGAAAGCCTGCGCAAAATCATCCGCTTTGAAGGCTTCAATCTGGCTGGAAATCACCCCTTCGATCTCGGTTCCCTGCGCCATCGCAGACCCGGCCAGGCCAGCGGCAAAAACCATCCCCAACATCCACTTGCGCATCTCTCAATCTCCCCTCGGTTTCGCAAAAACCTAGAACGGCACGGAAATTGGGCAATGCCAGAGCGAGAACGACGGCAAGCGCGTCGCCGCCGTGCGGCTTACACGTGCAAAAACCTATATCAGCAAGGACCCCTCAAATGCCTTCAAACAGGGACGCACCGTGTGCATAGCATCAGGGCCGTGGCGTGCAAGCTCCGGGAAAAGGTCGACAAGCTCTGCATAGCAGCTTCTTTCCGCATCGGTGATGTGATCACCGACGAAAAAGCTTTCCAGCAAGGCATTGCCAGAAAACACAATTTCATGTTGCTCGAACATGAAATGGACATACGTCACCGTCTCGTAAGGCTCCCGAAAAATCTGGTCGCCATCACACAAATGCTTTGCGGCGCACAAGACCTCGGGCGAGTGAAACAAGAGCTCGCATTTCCAGCCGGACAGAAGCACGCGATGCTGAGGCGACAACCGAATTGCCTCGTGGTTTCCGATGCTGCCACGCCGGAAATGTATCGGTGCGTTTGAGCCAAGCCCGTTGACCGTCCGCTGTCCGAGCCATTTGATCGGCTGCGACCCGCGATCCAGTGTCATGACGCGATCCCCCAGTGCCAGATGCTCCACTGGCACATCACCATTGGGTGTCCTGATCGGTGTGCCCGCGGCAAAGCAGGCCACTGTGACACTCCCGATGTTCAGATACACAAAGCTGCGCCCATTGGGCAGCGTGACAGTGCCGCCTTCCGATCCGGGAAAGAACGGCGTGAAGGTCGACCCTTCTGGCAGGATCATCGAATCTGTGCCGCTCCCACCTTCGACAAATGTGGTGTTCAAACCGGCAAAGATAACGTCGTCGCCCTCACCACCGTTCAGGTTCCCGCTTCCGTCTTGGGCAAAGAGCGTATCGTTCCCTTCGCCCCCGCTGAGGTTGTTGTTGCCGCCCCCACCCGACAACACGTCGTCACCCTCACCACCATCAATATTGTTGCTTCCAACACCGCCGATCAGGGTGTCGTTCCCCTCTCCCCCGTTCATGCCTCCACCGAGAGTGCCGTCATCCGTGAAGATGTCATCGCCGTCGCCGCCGGTGTAGCCCGACGCATTCAGCCCAACCGCACCGCTGACATTGCTGTTGCCATCATTCCCGACGAACTCGACGAACTGGCTGAATGAACCGGCTGTGAGGTCGGCATCGGAATAGGTGGTGGTGATGCCGGATTCCGTGTCTTCGAAGCTGATTGAGTTGCCGGTCAGTGTGATGTTGATCGTGCTGCTGATGTCCGACGCGTCGATCGTGCTGTCCTGGCCAATGTCCAAACCCGCCCAGAACGCGGCATTGGTGATGTCCGAGTCAGAGATCGTTATGAAAACAGGCATGTCGCACCTCATGGTGTTGCCAAGAAGACGGCTGGCGCGCCAGACGCGCCTTTCACATGTTCGAGCGGTTCAACTCTTTGCCTGCGGCACAACCTTAGCAAGAACCAAAGGGAAGTGCCATTCAGTTGCGCGAATTCCCACCGAGACCTGAAGCAATACGCACGCGTTTTAATCGTGTGGTCCGGACCAGTTCTGAAAACCGGTACAGCTGCCATCCATGGCCAACTTCGGTACGTGCGTAGACCGGTTCAAAACGCCGCATACCCCGCCTGAAAATCCGCATACGCGCCCAGATCATTTCGGGATGCCGGGACCTGGCTTGGGTAGGGTGGCAAAATCCGGCTGGCGTGTGTTCGCGTTTTGGGCCGCCGCGTGCCGAGTTTGCCGTCATGCGCCAAGCCTGCCTTCAACGGCGGCGCGTGCACCTTACATTTTGACAAAGTGGTGTTACGCGAAACAAAACGGATGAGACCATGATCGAACTCAGGTTTGAGGGGGATGTCACCGGAGAAAGGCGGGCCGTTTTCGAACGATCCGCACAGCGTTGGGATCAAGTTGTGAATACCGGCTTCGATCCGATCGACATTGACGGCGAAATCCTGACAGGTGTGCGTATCGATGTGTCGATCCAACCGATCGACGGCGCAAACGGCGTTCTGGGACAGGCAGGCCCGACCATCTTGCGACAGGGGAGTGAATTGCCCCTTGCCGGGATCATGGAATTTGACCAGGCCGATGTCGCCGGCCTCGAAGCCAGAGGCAGTTTCGAAGATGTCATACTCCACGAAATGGCGCACGTTCTGGGGTTCGGAACACTTTGGAGCAGAAAAAACCTGCTCCAAGGAACGGGCACAATGGACCCGCGCTTTGTCGGGAGCTCAGCGACAAGAGAATTTGCGGCATTAGAGTCGCAGGGGGGTAACGCCGTCCCTGTGTCCAACACAGGTGGCGCGGGCACACGTGAAAGCCATTGGCGAGAGTTGGTGTTTGGTGACGAGCTGTTGACCGGCTTCCTGTCGGGCAACGAACGCCCGCTCAGTCGATTGTCAGTCGCCTCGTTCGAGGACCTTGGCTACGAGGTGGACTACAGCAGTGCGGACCCGTTCGTTCTGCCCGATTTCCGGACACTTGCCTTGATGGGGATCACCGAAGCTGTTCGGATTTGCGACCTGTGTAGAATGGGACGAACAGAACCGGTTGTGCATGGTGCGACTGCCGATTGAAGGATAGTCCGCTCAGACACGCGCAGACTGGCAGCTTTGCGCTCAGCTCACAAAAACCATCATCCAAAAGCCTTCTCGAACCACGCTCGGGTCGCATCATTGGCCGGTAGCAAGGTTTCGATACGAAGGTCATCCAGGGTCGCATCGGCACTCATGCCAATTGTGGCAATGAGTGAAAACAGCTCCAAAACCTCCCCGCCGATCTGAAACTTGATCGTGAGCACAGGCGCATTTGGTCGTGTCGCCGGGGTATCCAGCAGCGGTTGCACCCCTTCGATGGCCCTAAGCTCGGCCTGCAAGGCATGGGCCTCCGTGTCATGAGGACGGCGCGCCGCTTCCAGTTCCAGCATCCGCAAGAGCGCGCGCGCTGTCTCATCCCAGTTCACGATGCAATCGCGGACGTTGCCCGGCGCCAGTATTTCTCTCAGAAGATTGGGATCGCCCCGCCCCCCGATAAGCGCAAAGAACCTCTGGGCTGGCTCATTGGCTTTGACCAGGTTCCAAATCCGGTCAATCGACACCGCCGGGTAAGGGGCATGACCTTGCAGGACGTGATCAATCGACATGTCTACGGCTTTCTGCGCGTCATCATCCCAACCGTTCCGCGACGACCGCGCTGCAAAACCGGCAGACAAAAGCATCGCGTCGACCTCGGCCGCAGGCATCTCAAGCGTGTCGGCAAGTTGCGCGATGGCAAAGCGGCTTGGATTGGATCTCCCGGTTTCGAGGAAACTGATGTGCCGCTGTGACATTCCAGACTGCAATGACAGCTCAAGCTGGCTCAATCTGCGCCGGTGTCGCCAGCTCTTCAGGAAACCCGGAAATGCCGGTGCGCTTATGGTCTGATCATGGCTCATACCCAAGCATGCCAGAGGCAGACAGGCAGGTCGATTACCTGCAACGTAATTGAACTGCCTTGCACAATGTTCAGGTTTGTCAGCGCACACCCACTGACGAGAGAGATCGTACCATGGACACCTCAAAGACGGCCCGCACCTTCCTCGGACTCAACGCGATAGTCTCAATTCTTATAGGTGCCGACTTGCTGATTGCACCGGTCCATGCCGCCGAACTTCTGTTTGCCCAACCCTCCGGCTGGCACATCATTTCGTTGCGTGCATTGGGCATAGGTCTCGCGCTCTTTGGGATGTGTCTGTTGTTGATGACAAGAAACCGGTTTCTGACAAAAGGGCAGGTCGTTTTCATTTCCGTGCTGGACTTTGGATGGGTTTTGGCCAGCGCAGTCGTGTTGATCGTCTTTGGTGCGTTTTTTACGGCCTTTGGCAAGGTTGCGATCGTTCTGGTTGCCGGTATCGTGGCCGTATTCGCCATTGGACAGTTGGTCGGCGCGCGCAATATCGTTCCCGGTCTGAGCGACGCATCGGTCACAACCTCCGGCGGGCAAATCCGCGCCAAAGTGAGCCGAGCGGTCGAGGCGCCAGTGGATATTGTTTGGAAAGTGATGAGTGACCATCCGGGCTATGCGGATGTCGCCGACAATCTCTCAAAAGTTGAGGTCGTAAAGGGTGACGGCATGGGCATGCAGCGTGTCTGCTACGGGCCCAAGGGCGAAAACTGGCTGGAAACCTGCAATCTGTATGAGGAAGGACACGTGTTTGGCTTCCGGGTGCACACAGAGGCCGACGACTACCCTTATCCCATATCGGACCTGCACGGCGCATGGTCGGTTGCGCACAACGGCGACGGGGCAAAGTTCACAATTGATATCAAGGCGACGCCAAAAGGGAACGCCTTGGTTCAAACCTTGTTCAAGCTCGCCGCCAGACAGCAATTCAAAGTCGTTCTTGCCGATCTGGCAGATGGATGGGCCGCCCGGATGGAACGTGAGGCGCGAAGCTAGCTTGCGGCGCAAAGTAGAGGCGCGCACCGCCACCGGGCTTACCAGAGCCCACTTCACGCTGTTCGCAACTGCGAGCAGGACCGCCAGCCAAACTTGGCGCAGCCACAGCGAACGACCGCTTCATCCGCCAACTGGCCATAGCTCAACGACCCTTATGTGGACTTCAGGCTGGGTCAGATCAGAACGAAACCCAAAGTCAGGTTTGAGCCAAAACATAATCCTAGCGCCCCGGGCAGTGCCTATAGTTCTTGAAGGTTCCGAGCCGGCACCCAGCCACTTAAGCCGCTCGCCGCTTTGCACAGCACCCATCCGTTCAGCTCACGGCTGGCGTCCAAAACCTCGCCGTTGCGACAAGTCAGCTCCATCGCCAAAAAGTCAGCGTTGGCGAAGGTCTTTTCGGCAACTCTCCGTACCAAGATGTCTGGTATCCAACCTTCCTTGCCAGATTGGTTTTTTTTGCCCAAAGCCAAACATGTCCATCCCAATTGTCGCTCTTGCCTGACAACCAAAACTCTTCGCCGACCTTTAGTACAATTGGGTCTTCGTATGCTGCCACCCAGTCTTCAACTGCGCGAAATCTTCGCATCGGCTTATCTCCAATCCGTAGCGCGTCTTTTGCAAGTTTATACCCCCGACGTCTCCAAGAGTGGCGAATGGTAGAAAGTCCGCACAAGTGGCCATGGACCGAGCGGAGCGCCAATGACAAGTCCGGCTGCGTGCTGCGCAAGGCACATGCAATCATCGCTGCAGCAGTCCGCGTACATCATTTCAAAGCGACTACCGCTACGGTCGAGTAAGTCACGCTGCATCAAACGGCCCCTTGGTTTGTACGCGGAGATCCCAGTTCAACCGATGCCGCGTCATGATGCAATGCGGCAAAGTACAAGCGCGGAATCGATACATTTGCCAGGCTTTCGGAATCCACCTAGTTTCCAGCGGTCGCATCGAACCTATCGTATGACTCTAAAATGACGAAACAACTGCCACTTGAAGCTTTACAACCTGCGACGCCAGACCGGCACGCAAACTGATATCACAAAGTGAAAGCGCTTGCCTTGTGCACTGGACCTTGGTTTTCCAAATTACCTGACGGCGTGTCCTGACATCTTGATCACGGCGTCGCGGGGCACAGCCATGAGCATCTCGCATCGTTCTAGAAGACGTGTATTTTGTCGATCTTCGTTGAACTCACTCTCAACCTTTCGCCGCGCCGCTATGGCCATCTTGGCAGCGTTCTGTGGTGTTTGAACAAGTGAAATGATATTGGCGCAAAACCCTTCCACATCCCTCTCGTCCGAGAGCAGGCCGGTCTCGCCGTGTGAAACAAGCTCCGGTATTCCAGAGTGGCGGGTGGTGCAGACCGGTGTGCCAAGCGCCATCGCTTCCATCAGCGTCACGGGGATACCCTCCTGATCGCCATCAGCTGCGGTAACACTCGGCGCCAGCAACGCATCGGCCTGCGACATGCGTTGCAACACCTCTTCATGGGGCAGAGCCCCCACAAAACTCACACGGCTCTCGAGCCCTGCCAACGCGACCTGAGCTTTCAGTGCTGCCGCCAGGGGGCCTTCGCCGCCAATGTCATAACGCCAATTAATCTCGGGATGGCGGTTGTGCAGAAGAGCAAGTGCGTCAATGGCAACATCAAGGCCCTTCTTTTCAACCAGTCTGCAGACACTGAGAAACTGCAATGCGCCATCGCGGTCGGGGATCGAGAACTGATACCGCGAAACAGGAATCCCGAGGTGATGGCTTTCAACGCGCGGGGCGGGGGCGCCGCAAGAGATCAGCTGTTTCGCGAAGGGCGTGTTGACCGTCAGATGCAGATCCCCTTCGGCAAAGAGGTCCTGGTAGCGCGCCATGCGGTCTCGGCGCAGCTCGACACTGACATCTCGACCGTGAAAGACGGTTACCAATGGCCGTCGCTGTCGCCATCCGCGCTGTGCCCTTGCCACCGCCGCCCCTCGATAGCCGAAGTGAGCGATGACGACATCGGCGTCGACCTGGCGGCGCCAAGCGTCCCGATCCAGCCGCGCCACGAGCCGATCACGAAGCGCAGTCGGAAGACGTTCCAAAAAATTTGTCTTTGGAGACGGCCAGATCACGATACGCACCCGTCGAAGCAACGCCTGATCCTCGGGCGACAAGAGCGTGTCTGCTTCCATAGCTTTGCAGATCACGGTCACATCATGCCCGCTGCGCACGGCATGAAGCACCTGCGAGGTCACGAAAGTCTGCGACAGCGCCGGAAAGCTCGAGACGCAGAAGCTGATCTTCAAGACATGGCTCCGAAGCCTACCGCTTCGTCCGGAATCGGCTGTTCCGGCAGGGCTGTCTCGAGTGTTTGGATGAATGTCCTGTACTGCTCCTCGAAATCCAGCTCGGGTCGGCGCGCATAAGTTACCGCCCGTTCGGACAGAGTGGTGTAGGCGTTCGTGTCGGACCAGAGTTCTCGAAGCGCTGATACCCAATCTTCAATCGGTGCATCATGTGGCAAGACCACACCGCCCGGCCCGATCGCCTGGGGCAGACCGCCCCGGTCGGAGCCGATCACGGGAATGCCGCTGCAATGTGCTTCGGACGCGACCCGGCCCCACGCCTCTTCCCATTGGCTTGGCGCAAGAAGGATCTTTGTTCGCCCGTAGACTTTGGACATGTCGGAGGTTCGGCGCATGAATGTGACGTTCGGAAGGGCGTCGATTTCAGTCATGATTTGCTTGAACTGCTCATCCCAGAGCGTCCAGGCTTCGACGAACAGGAAGGGGATGTCGGGGCAGGCGCGGGCCATGTCCCGCGCTATCTCGTAGCCCTTTTTGGGGTGGATATTGATCAGTGTCACGAACTCGCGCGTGGTATCGCAGCGATATTTCTCAAAATCTATGGTTGGGGTGATCACCGTGCAGTCAATGCCGTAGGCGTCGCGATATGACCGCGCTGTGAAATTGGAATTGGCGATGAAATGCGCGCCTGGAATGGTGCTGACATCGCCGTCGTTTTCTTCAAATTCCACGTTCCGCAGATAAAGAACGACAGGTATGCCCAAGGCTGCAAAAGCATGCCCAAGTGCTGCCGACCGCCGGGTCTGGATCACCACGACATCGGGCCTGAACCTCGCCACGGCAGCTTCGATCCGCACCGGGTCCAACGGCTCCCATGTGCGCATGACTTCGTAGCCTTGCGTCCGGTCGACGCTGAACGGCCTGCCCGTGATCTTGCGCTGGACCTTCATGCGGAACCCGAACACGCCGCGCCCGGAAAACCCGCAGTAGACGGCGGCGCTGTGGCCGTCCGCCATGCTCTGTCGAATGAGGTGATCGGTGCTGTTCTGTGTGCCACCGCTGGCTTCCGGCAGCCATCCGTTTCCACCAGCAAAGAGAATACGCATGACGACTCCTATGTTGTGCGGGTCGCGCCGACCCGTGAATGGCAATTGGAGGGCAGTCTGTAGCAGTCTTTCCAAGTCATCCCAGACCCACCCCGCGCTCGGCCAGCGCGCGCTTGAGCGCTGCGCCAGCGGATTTGGCGGATGCCTGAAGCCGCGGAGCGGCCTCTTCCTGTTTGGCCGCGACCTCGTCAAGGGAGTCGAGCCAGTCCAGCACCCGGTTGGTAAACGAAGCCGGCTCGATTTCTCCGATTGGGGTCACGAGTTCCGGCAAACCCAGTTCTTCGAAGGTTTCCTCGAATTTCGGTTCGTAGGATATCGGCAAGACCGGGGTATTCGCGCAAATCGACAGAATTGCCATATGCAGCCTGCAGGCAATCAGGCCGTCAAAGGTCTGCAAGACTTGGATCAGCTCGTGTGGTGTGTGAAAATCGCGGTTCACGCTGACATGGGCGGCAACATCTGATGGTAGCTCGGCAACGAATTCGGCGGCAACTGCGGAATCGTCCGTCCAGTATTCGGGGATGCCCTGACAGGTCGATATGAAGGTGATTTCGGCCCCCTTGTCGCGGACCAGGGCGGTGACAGCCGCAAGAGTGGACTGCTTGAACTGCTCAGCACCAGTCTCGGTGTCGCGCGCGCCGTAAAACTTGAGCTTGCGAACCGCCACGGCGATGCGCAGACGATCATCTTTTTTGCGGCCGCAACGCTCGCGTCGTTCTGCTGTAGACGTCGGGCCGGATGTCCAAAGGGCAAAAACGGAGTCGCTTACCGTTGTGACATGATCCGAACGCCCGAGTAGGGCGTGCACATGCGCTTTTGATGTGTCGTGACGCACGAGGATCAGTTCCATCTTGTCCAATTGCGGCGCCAGATGCCGTGATCGAAAGTCATCGGCAAAAGCCTCGAAGGACTGGGTGAATGCGGCGACCGGTTTGCCCAGTTGGAAATCCTTGTGAAACTCCACGATACGCCGACCATAGTCGTATTTGCTGAGCAGATAGGTACCGCCGGTGGTGAGAACGAAGTCGGCATCGAGATAGGGTTGGATGGCGCGCATCACGGGTGTCGGCAGCGGCAACCCCACTGACGTCAGGATCCGCGTCAGGGTCACGGACGCCGACATGTAGAGCTTTCGCACGACAAGATAGCGCCGGTATTTCCCAAACAGTTTGGCCGCGAGTCGAATGGACGGAGCGCGGTCCATGAGAAAAGATGGCAACGGGATGAAGTCGATGTCTGGATAGTAGCGCGCGATGCTTGGCATGCCGGAGTCGGCAAACCTAAGCTCTGCATCCGGGAAGCTCTCGGTCAAGATTTCGCGCAGGGCAATGCCGATCGCACTGTCGCCACCGTTCATAAAAACACAGTTCTCGACGATGATACGCATGTCAGATCGCGCCTTTCTCGGCACGTATGCGCTGTGCCATGGTGGAGAGGCCGCGCACTTCGGCAAGAACTTCACGACCGAAGGTGGTGAGCGCCAAGAGACCCGCAAACATGGCGTAGCAAAGTGCTGTGCCGCTCAGAAGCCGCAGCACAGCAGTCTCGGGCAACATGTCCTGAATGAACAGCATCGCCACATATGTCAGCATGGCCGCACAGAAGAGCGGGGCAATGCGGTTGCGGATGCTGTCAAACCCGACCGGTCCCTTGCGGCAGATCAGGATCCAGAGCGGGATCAGCTTGGCCATGCTGGCCGCCGCATAGGCTGAAGCCATCTGTACCACGCCGTACTGCACGCTCCACACAAAGACTGCGCAACTGATCAGCGCTGATGTGAGCCCCCACCAAGCCATCTCGGTGGTCCGCCCCTGGCTGATGAACAACCATCCTGTCGGATTTGCCAAAGCCTGTGACAGACCCGCGATCCCCAGAGCAGCGAAGATCGGCGCGCTTTCCGCCCATTGCGCGCCCAGAAGAAACGGGACTGCCGTATCCGCCATTGCGGTCAGGGCGGCGACAGCGGGCAGAACGGCGAGTTGCATCAATCCGAAGACACGGAAAAACATGCGGGCATAGCGCTGTGGTTCGTCTTGCAGTCGGGACAGAACGGGCACCATGACCTGCGACAGCGGCTGTGCGACGCGGTTCAGGGGAAACAGCAGCAGCTTGTAGGCCCGGTCGTAAAGACCGAGAGCCGCTCCGCCCCAAACCCGTCCGATCAGGATGCTGTCGAGGTTGCGTGAGAAGAAATTTGCCAGCTTGAAGCCGGTTACGCCTGCACCGAAGCCGACCAAATCTCTGGTGCCTTCGGCGAGTGCCGGGCGGGACGGGGTCCAGGGCATCCAGAACCACACCATGACCGCGCCGGTAAGCCCGCCTGCAATCGTGCCGGCAACCAATGCCCAAGGGCTGGGATCAAAAAGGGCCCAGCAGATCGAGACCGACAGGGTCGTCATCGCAACAACACCGGCGTTTATCGCGATGCGGCCAAACGCCATTTGGCGGTTCAAAAGGGCAAAGTGCTGGGCACCCAGGGCCGTGATAACCATGTTGAGTGCCAGCGCCCGGATAAGCCATGTCAGGTCCGGTTCATTGTAGAACTGTGCCACGAGCGGTGCCATGAGCATCAGGAACACCGTCAGCGCGACGCTCAAGCTCATGTTGATCCAGAAAAGCGCATTCAGTTGTCCATATGTCAGGCTGCGCCGCTGAATGACCGCTTGCAAAAGACCCATGTCCCTGAACATCGAAAGGAACGCGATTATTGGGCCGATCATTGCAATAAGACCGATGTCCCGAGGGGTCAGTAGTCGGGATAGGACAATCACCGATCCGATCTGACACCCTACGGTGACCCCTTGGCTGAGCGCCGTATGGAACGTGCCGCGTGCGACGGTGCTACCGTAGCTGCTCTGTTTTGCGGTTTCGACAATTGTCTCAGGCGGGTGTTGTGCCATGCCGTGTCTCAAATGAACCGGCTCTGTGCCGTTGGTTTGACCTGATCACAGTACGCCGCTGGATACCCGCGCTTTTGCAGTTGCAGCATTCCTTTCAGCAGCTTCCCGCCCGCCAGCGGTTAGCAAGAGCAAGATCCCGCATGAAATCTAGGCTCATACCCGTCCAGCCGCCTCTCAAATCAGCAACGCTGATGTGTTGACGCCAGGGTGGCCGGATTATCCTGCGATGCTCGTTTTCTTGCTCATAGTGGGGCAGGGAATCGGCTGGCCTTCGCCCCCTCTGGGGACCCCCTTTGACTTGTTCCACGCACCATGGGTACTCCGAAAACGCTCCGCTAGCGCTAGGTGGCAGAATGAAAAAGACGGGTGTTGTAGCCCAAAGCAGTGCACGAGACCATTCGTCGGATCGCGGGCCTCGGATCTTGTATCTGGCGCACGACTTGAGCGACGCAGCCATTTGGCGACGGGTCGAGATGTTGCGCTTGGGCGGTGCGCAGGTGACGCTTGCCGGTTTTCGGCGCGGTGAGGGCGCGTTGCCCGGGGACGCGCTGGTGCTGGGGCGGACTCACAATGCCAGAATGGGTCAACGCGCGCTCGAAGTGCTGCGACAACGTTTGAGATTGAAGCGAAACCTTGCTGGTATTGGATCTTACGACATCCTTGTTTGCAGAAATCTTGAGATGCTGGCCCTGGCCGTTCCACTGCAGAGAATTTCGCCGAGCGCGCATCGCGCGACGTTGATCTACGAAGTCCTTGATATCCACCGGCTCATGGTGGGGTCTGGGTGGGCAGCGCGCGGCCTGCGATGGCTGGAACGTCGCCTGTGTCGGGATGTCGATAAGCTGATCGTGTCGTCACCCGGTTTCTTGCGGGAGCATTTCGACGTGCATCATCGCCCGGGGGTTCCGTCCTTGTTGGTCGAAAACAAGGTCATGACCCAAGACCTCGGGGACATGCCAATCGTCCCGCCGCGCCCACCGCTCTCGCCTGCTGAGCCCGTTTCCATTGGTTGGTTCGGTATTCTCAGATGTGCGTTTTCGCTGCGATGCCTAGATGCGTTGACCCGCGCAACTCCGGGGCGGTATCGGGTCGTGTTGCGTGGTCGTCCGGCGCTCGACGAGCTGACGGACTTCCATGATGTTGTGGCGCGAAATTCTGACCTCGTTTTTGAAGGGCCCTATCGATATCCCGACGATCTGAGCCAGATTTATGGCGAGGTCGATTTGGCATGGTTGGTCGACCGATACGACGCGGGACGCAATTCGGATTGGCTGTTACCGAACCGGCTTTATGAAAGCGGTCTGAACCAAGTGCCTGCAATCGCGCTCGAAGGAACCGAGATCGCGACGCGGCTCCGCGCTCTGGAAATCGGCCTGATACTTCCCGAGGCCAGTGAGGCGGCTGTCATAGGAGCATTGGATGCGATGGACGACGAACAACTTGCTGGCCTTCGGGAGCGGCAGCGGTCCATCCCATCGGAAACCTGGCGCGTCGGTGAAGTCGAGGCGCGTGCACTGGTGGAGGAAATCGACCCGACCAGCGAGGCCACGGTGGAAACACCGACAGGTCTTGATCGCGGCGGCGTTCTCATCGTCATACCGACGCTGAACGAAGCCGCGCATATCGCAGGCGTCATTGACGGACTCAAACCTTTTTTCGACCGGCGTCTGAGTTGCGAGGCTCTGACCCGCCTTGTCATCGCTGATGGTGGTTCTACAGACGGGACCGTCGATATCGTGACGGATAAGATTGCCGCCCTGTCGCAGTTCGATATTCATGTGCTGCACAACGCGGCCCGCTTGCAAAGCGCAGGCGTCAACCGCGCTTGCGAAGCGTTTGGCGAAGACATGCGCTGGCTTGTTCGTCTCGACGCCCACGCGGCCTATCCCCAGGACTACGTAGATGTGCTTCTTGAGGAGGCCGAGCGCATCGGTGCGCAAAGCGTCGTTGTCGCCATGCATGCGACCGGAAGCAAACCGTTGCAGCGCGCCATCGCTCTGACTCAGAACGCGCGTCTGGGCAATGGCGGGTCGGCGCACCGAAACGCTGGCTCTGGCGCGTTTGTTGATCACGGGCATCATGCCTTGATGCAGCTCGCGGCTTTCCGCACGGTCGGCGGCTATGATGAGAGTTTCTCGCACAATGAGGATGCAGAGCTGGACATGCGCCTGACCAAGGCGGGCTACAAGATATGGCTCACGTCACGGACGCGGTTGGACTACATGCCGCGAAAGACTATTTCTGCGCTGGCGCGGCAGTATCTCAACTTCGGCAGCGGTCGTGCCCGCACGGTACTGAAACATCGCCTGAAGCCACGGCTGCGGCAGATGGTGATGGTCGCCGTCGCACCTGCGGTCGCGGCCTCCGCTCTGGCCTTCGCGGTTCCTGTATTCGCGCTGCCCGCTTTGATTTGGGTTGCGGCTTGTCTGATCGGCGCGTTCGGATTGGCCTATGCGCGCCGTGATCCACTTGCTCTGGCGGCAGCGCCCATCGCCATGATCATGCATTTTTCCTGGTCGTTGGGTTTCTGGCGGCAGCTGCTGGTACCCAAAGCAACGCCGCACCCGCCGGAGCCGATCATGGAGGTGCCAGGTGCTGGTGCCCTACTCGACGTTACTGTTGCTGTGGGCATTTGCACCTTCCAGCGTCCCTCTTTGATTGAGACACTTACCTCTCTTGACGCGCAGGCATTACCCGACAGCATGAAGTTGTCCATCATCGTTGCCGATAATGACATCACGCCAAGCGCGAAGGAGGCCGTTGCCGCGTTCTCGAAGCAGACAAGGCACCTGATCACCTATGTGCACGCGCCGTCGGGCAACATCTCGATCGCGCGAAACGCCATACTGGATGAGATTGACCGTCAAGGCCTGCAAATCTGCGCGTTCATCGACGACGATGAATTGGCGCATCCGAAGTGGCTGGCCAAACTGTTTGAGCAGCTGTCGACCGGAGAGGCCGACGTTGTGGTTGGGCCAACCCGCGCGGTTTATGCCGTTGAGGCACCGGAGTGGATGCGGCACCTTCGGATTCACGACACCCAGCCCGAACTTGGGCCCGATGGTCGGCCCATCGCCGGGCACAGTTGCAATGTTCTGATGGATCTCGGACATCCCGCGTTGACTGGGCGCCGCTTTGATCTCGACCGCGGGGTCTCGGGTGGCGAAGACACAGCTTTCTTTGCAGATGCTATGCGTGCCGGTGCGCGACTCGCCTTTGCGCCCCTGGCCTATGTCGACGAGACTGTACCGGCATCGCGGATGACGTTCTTTTGGTTGTTCCGACGCCGCTTTAGGATGGGTCAGACCCATGGCAGTCTGCTGCGCAAAGCCGATGATCCGACGAAGGGATGGGTGGCCTTGCCGTTGGCGGGTGCAAAGGTCGCGTATTGCGCCATGCTTGCCCTTATGACTTTGCCCTTCAACAGATATCGAAACGCCAACCTGCTGCGGGGCGCATTGCATCTTGGGACGATGTCATCCTTGCTGGGTTTGCGCACAGTCGCGATCTACGGTCACACACAGCGCGACCGCGACGGGCTACCGTCAAATTGAAGGCGGAAGGCGATCAACTGCTTTAGCTGACATGCCTCAAGTGGGGTGGCCGGTAATCTTCTTGCGCGAGAGCCGGCAAAATGTAATTGGTTGGAAACCTCTGTTCGTCAAAAACACGAAACGATTGATGGCTGTGCCTCAACCGTGTCGCAAATTCAGCATCTGGAGCGTTGATGCGAATATCAGTTTTTTTGATAACTCTCCTTGTTTCGGGCCTCGCTGCGACAGTTCTGGGTATCCTGGCTGGATTCAAAGCCATTACCCTCGTTTTGTTTGTGATTGCGGTCATCGTGGCGGTGCAGTTGGCCTATCTTGGGTTGATCGCGCTGCGTGTGGCGGAACGAAAGCATGAGGTCTCGCAGAGCGGCAAAGTGACTCGAAAAGCATCCTCGAAACACGCATCTTCAGAAAGCGATCTCTAACGCGGCAAACTGCCAATCTTGCCATCATCAGCGGCGGTTAGATGCCTGTTGCTCACCAACGCCCTTTATCTGTCATGGACATGGTTCAAGCGTAGACTACTGTTTTATCGCGTCCCGATGGGCGTTGCTCCAAGATTATCAGACAGAGGGCCTATGCAGCAAAGCGTAACGGTCATCATTGCCGCGTATAATGCGCAAGAAACGCTTGCACGGGCTATCCGATCCGCGTTGTCCCAACCCGAGACTCGTGAGGTCATTGTGGTAGACGACAAGTCGCTGGATTCGACCGCTGCCGTCGCACTTGAACAGGCCAAGGCCGACGCACGCGTCCGGCTTCTCACAGCGGAAGTCAATCAAGGGCCAGCGGCGGCGCGCAACCTGGCCCTGGACGCTGCCACTGCCGACTTTGTTGCAATTCTGGACGCCGATGATGTGTTCCTTCCGGGAAGGCTCAGCCGCCTCTTGGCCTGTGACGACGCTGAGATGCTGGCGGACAATATTGCTTTCGTCACCACCGACAGGATCGGTGGGCTGATGGATCGGACATGGCCTGACATCACACCCGATTTCCAGACGCTGGGTATCACGCAGTTCGTCCTCGGGAACCTGCGCAGGAAGAATGTCGCCAGAGGTGAGCTGGGTTTTCTCAAGCCCGTGATGTCACGCAAGTTTCTGAACCGTCAGGGTCTGCGCTATGATACCCGCCTGCGGCTCGGAGAGGACTACGACCTCTATCTACGTGCGTTGCTTGCTGGCGCGCGGCTGAGATTCACACGTCGCCCGGGATATGCTGCCGCGGTAAGAAATACCTCGCTCAGCGCACAGCACGGTACGGCAGAGCTTTCTGAAATGCATGATCGGCTGGTTGCTCATTTGCAAATGGATGGGTTGTCTCCCGATCTCACTCAAGCCATGCAGGCGCATCGTGATGAGGTTCGGCGCAAACGGGACCACCGTGTGTTTCTGGATCTGCGCCGCGAAAAGGGGGCTTGGGCCGCCTTGCGCTACCTGTTTGGTGCCAGCAACCGGATCTGGCCAATTGCAAGCCAAGTCTTGTCGGACAAACTCGGATTGACTGCAATGGCTGGTGATGCGGCTCCGGCCACTGATGTGAGGTTGCTCTTGCCGACAGCAGGACAGCGGTCAGTTGCGGTCCACCAATAGTGCGACCTCGACGCCGGGCGGGACAGTTGCACGCTCAGCGCTTTCACGATCAAGCCGTACGCGAGCTGACTTCCAAAGCGGGACGTAACCAAGGGCGTCCAGACCCGCGGCACCTTCAGCGACGATATCGGATTGGCCTGCGCTTGCGAGCCGTGCAAGGCGGCTGGCCAACGCCCGATCCTTGATCCAGTCTTGTTTGGCATCGTCTTGCGCGGCAACTGGGATGCGCAACGCATCAGGGGACGCTGGGATCTGCTCAACCATATCAGTTTCGGCGAGCACAATCGTTTGTGGACATGCACGTTGCTCGACTTTGCCCTGCGACCGCTTGCGCCTTTGCCGATCCAAAAGACTGGTTGCAAGATCGCCGATAAGCATTGGATCGCGGAGGACCCGACCCGCAGCGCCAAATACCTTGCGCGCCTTGATCGCGTCGACAAGCCTTTGATACCGAAGCGCACGATCCAGTGCCGCCCTACGTGCGTGCAGAGCCTGCTGCAGATCGGGGGTATTGGTATGAAGTCTGTCCGCGTCGGCTGCCAATCGCTGATGCGCTTTCAGAAGACCAAGCAGAACAGGCACCGACAGGCGGTTGGATATCGATTCTCCGTGCTGTCGATAGAGATAGAGCGGCGCCGGTATGACCAGAAATCTGGCATCTGCCAGTAGTAGCCGGGCGTAGAGGTCGAAGTCTTC
>NZ_JBYNDP010000172.1:0-6181 GCF_059783535.1 Tateyamaria sp.
TCATGGGCGCCGGCGCCTTCATCATGGCCGAGATCACCGGCATTCCGTACACGGAACTGGTCGTCGCGGCCCTGATCCCCGCCATCCTCTATTTCGCCTCGATCTACCTCATGGTCGACTTCGAGGCGAGCCGGACAGGTATGCGCGGCATGCGCGCCGACGAATTGCCGAAACTGAAAGAACTGATGCGGCAAGTGTACCTGTTCCTGCCCATCGTCATCCTGATCGGTGCCTTGTTCGCAGGATATTCGGTCATCCGCGCCGGCACGCTGGCCATAGCCAGTGCGGCGGTGGTCAGCTGGCTGACACCCTACCGAATGGGCCCGCGCCAGATTTACGAAGCGCTTGGTCTGGGTGGGCGCATGTGCATTCAGATCATCACCGTCTGTGCCTGTGCCGGTCTGATCGTTGGGGTTATCTCCCTGACCGGCGTAGGTGCGCGCTTTTCCAACCTGCTGTTCGATCTGGCCCAGCAAAGCACGCTGCTCGCTCTGATCTTTGCGATGATGATCGCCATCATCCTTGGTATGGGCATGCCGACGACGGCCGCCTACGCCGTTGCCGCCTCTGTCGTCGCCCCGGGGCTGATCGAGATCGGGATCAAACCGCTGGTCGCGCATTTCTTCGTGTTTTACTTCGCCGTGGTCTCTGCCATCACACCGCCCGTTGCACTGGCAGCCTATGCAGGTGCGGCCATTGCCGGATCCGAGCCGATGCGCACGTCCGTCACCAGCTTCAAGGTCGGCCTCGCCGCCTTTATTGTGCCCTTCATGTTCTTCTACAGCCCTGGCCTGCTGATGGAGGCGCCGTGGTACATCATCCTGCGCAACATGGTGACGGCACTGGTTGGGGTCTACATGCTGGCGGGATCCGTGCAGGGCTGGTTCATTGGACCAGCCGGACCAGTGATCCGCCTGATCCTCCTTGCTGGCGCGCTGTGCATGATCTCAGGGTCCTGGCAAACCGACCTCATCGGCATAGCCATCGGTGGCGCATTGCTATTCCGCGGATTGCAGATCAGCCGGAAAACGGCCTGAGTGCGCGAGGAGCGCACCTACTCCGCAACAAACCGCGGAACGCTCGGGGATTGAACATATCCACCGCGCGTCTGAGGGGTTTTGATACCGAGGACGTTCCCGGCGATCTGGGTGCGCAGAATTTGCGCCGTCCCCCCACCAATGGTGAACATGCGCACGTCACGGTACATCCGCTCCAGCGGCTCGCGCTCGCTGTAGCCGCGCGCGCCGAACATCTGAAGCGCATCACTGACAACTTTGATTGCCATCTCTGATGCAAAGAGCTTGGCCCGTGCTGCCGCTGTCATATCCGGAAAGAGACTGCCATCGGGTCCGCGCGACCGGGCCGCATCATGCAACATCAAACGCGCGGCATGGACCTGCGTGTCCATGTCCGCAAGCATCCACTGCAGTCCTTGGAATTCCGCCAACGGGCGGCCAAACTGTTCTCGCTCCAGCAGGTAACGTTGCGCATGGCCCAGCGCTCCGGCCGCGACCCCCATCGCAATCGTGCCAGCGCCCACACGTTGCGAGTTGTAGGCGTTCATCAGATCGGCAAACCCGCGTCGCAAGCCGGACGGCGGGACAAGAAGCCACTTCTCATCGACCTCAACATCCTCAAAACGGAGCTCTGCCTCCGGCATCCCGCACAATCCCATCGTACGCTCGCGCCCCACGACGTGAAAACCTTCGGGCACATCCCCTGCCGACTGATCAGCAAATACAATGAAGCCGCCGATACCAAGGTCGCTCCCTGACTCATCCAACACGCGCGCAAAAACCAGATGAAGCTTCGAAACACCGCCCCCGGTGATCCAATGCTTGGTCCCGTTCAGCACATATGACGAAACACGCTTACGCGCGGTTGTGCGCATTTCGGTGGCTGCACTGCCGGCCTCCGGCTCAGTGATGCAGATCGCGGGCTTGTCCCCGGCCAGCACATGCGGCGCGCAAAAGGCTTTCTGAGCCTCCGTGCCATATGCCATGACGGCACTGATCCCGCCCATGTTCGCCTCGACGACGATGCGGGCTGTCAGAGTACAGGCCTTGGCAATCTCTTCGACAACCATTGCCACACCAAGGAAATCCGCGCCGCACCCACCGAACTCCTGCGGGATTGACATGCCCATGATCCCTGCATCCGCAAGCTCTTTCACATTCTGCCAGCAGTAGCTACGGGTCGTGTCCCAATGGGCCGCACGCCTTTCAAAACCCGGTGCGAGTTCTCTTGCGACGTCAACAAGAGGATGTGTCATGAATGGGTCCCTCGGTTTTGGCACTAGGGTACGCTTGCCAAAATTCAGAGCAATCGAATAAGATTGAATACCATATTCAGGAAACCTGAACTTATGCAAACACGCGCGCTGAGAAGCCTGGTCAAAATTTCGACAGTCGGGTCATTCGCCAAGGCAGCGGACCACTTGAACATGACGCTCCCTGCGCTCTCCATGCAGATGAAAGCGTTGGAAAGCGAGTTGGTGGTCGAACTGTTCGACCGCTCCGTGCGCCCCCCGCGCCTGACACCGATTGGTCGGTCTGTCGTTCAAGAGGCCGCCGCGCTGCTACAGAAAGAAGACGGCCTCATTGAACTCTGCCGTCCGAGCGACTCCTTGGTTGGGCGGTTCAGGCTGGGCTTCATCACAACAGCCGCGGTGCGGTTGCTGCCGGGTTTCTTGGAAAATGCACGAAAGAACGCGCCGGGCGCGACATTCGAATTCGAGACAGGCCTCTCAAGAACCCTGCAGGACAAGGTTCTTGCCGGCCAGATCGACGCGGCCGTCGTGACGGATGCAGATGGCCTGCCCGACGCATTGTCGGCAACTGTCATTCGCGAAGAGCCGTTCGTCTTTGCTGCGCATTCGACATTGATGGCTGATGGTATGCGGGGGCTCTTTGGCAAACACCCGTTCTTCCATTTCATGCCAGATACCGGCATCGGAAAGCTCATCGCCAACGAAATGGCGCGGCATGATCGCCAGACGGCCGCCAATACGGTTGTTCTGGACAATCTCGAAGCCATCATGGAATGCGTCACCAACGGACTGGGCTTCACATTGCTTCCTGAACCGGATGTAGACCGCTATCGAACTGAAACGGTGCAAAAGATACCGTTGCCCAAGCCTCTGCGCCGGGTTCTCGTATTGGCAACCTTGCGACAAGGCACACTGGCCTCGCGAACAGATGCCTTGGCATCCTTGTTGGACAGCACGCAGGTGTAAGAGCACATGCCAGCTATGGAAGCGGAAAACAGAAACCTCAGCTGTTTTTCCAAGACCTTACCGTTTGTTGGAATGATAACATCCGCCAAGCGCACTGAGCACCTTGCAATCATACATCAGTAATGATACAAATCATCTCAATAATTGCAGTCTTTGCAGCTAAGCTTAGCTCGGCCACATTTCTTTTCGCTGCACTTTAATACCAGATTGATTTCTGACTAAGTCCAGAATACCCTGAAGGTATGGCACTCCCAGTCGAAACATTCTTCTTGCAACCCGGGCATCAGGGCACGTTGCAAAGCCAGGTGCAGCAGATGATCGCACACGGCATCCTGTCTGGGCGCTTCGGATCGGGTGAAAAACTGCCCTCTACCCGCAAACTGGCCGCACATCTGGGCATCAGTCGCATCACGGTGACGCTGGCCTACACGGAACTCGTCGCCTCGGATTACCTGACCGCACGGGGGCGTTCTGGGTACTACGTGTCAGCAAATGCACCCGTCCCGCCAAGCTATCAGCCACAACCGGCGTCGGGCGATGCGGTGGACTGGACACGCGCCATCGGACAGCGCTTCTCGGGCGGGCACACGCTCAGCAAACCGCAGGATTGGGCGCGTTTCAAATACCCCTTCATCTATGGCCAGACGGATCCACAACTCTTTGACCATGCAAACTGGCGTCAATGCGCGCTGCAGGCGCTGGGTCAGAGGGATTTTGCAGCCCTTACATCCGACTACTTTGATCAGGACGATCCGCAGCTTATTGAGTTCATCCAGCGCAACACGCTGCCTCGCCGCGGCATCTCGGCCAATGCAGACCAAATTCTTATCACGCTTGGCGCACAGAACGCGCTGTGGCTTGCCGCGCAGATCCTGCTCACGCAACGCCGAACCGCCGCATTCGAAGACCCTTGCTACCCCGCGCTGCGCGAGATCCTGAACCAATCCCGCTGCCATCTCGCGCCAGTGCGCGTGGACCGGGATGGGCTACCCCCGGATGGCATCCCCCCGGATACGGATGTGATCTTTTCCACGCCCAGCCACCAATGCCCAACGACATCCACAATGCCCGTCGCACGGCGGCAAGCATTGCTGGACCGCGCACGGGAACTGGATGCCCTGATTGTCGAGGACGACTACGAGTTTGAGATGTCTTTTCTCAACCCGCCCTCACCGGCCCTCAAATCCATGGATACGGACGGGCGCGTGATCTATGTTGGCAGCTTTTCCAAGTCGTTGTTCCCGGGGCTGCGCCTGGGCTATCTCGTTGGGTCAGAACCCTTTGTGCGCGAAGCACGGGCCCTGCGTACATCCGTTTTGCGCCACCCACCAGGCCACATTCAACGCACCGCAGCCTACTTCCTGTCGATGGGTCATTACGATGCACAAATCCGCAAGATGGGGGCGGCGTTGCACGTACGCCGGGATGCGATGCAGGCCGCTATCGAAACGCACGGACTGGACATCGCAGGTCAGGGCGCCTTTGGCGGCTCCTCCTACTGGATGCGCGCGCCGAACGGCGTGGACACACGCGAACTGGCGCAACGCCTTCAGGAGACCGGCGTACTGATCGAACCGGGTCACGCTTTCTTTTCCGGTGATGATCAACCCAAAGGCTTCTACCGCCTTGGATATTCCTCAATTCACGTCGATCGGATCAAGGATGGAATTGGACTGATCGCACAAACACTGCCAAACTAGCCTGGACTTATTCGGAGATCACAACTGGCCCTAACCCCGCATCCACCACAACAGTAACGTCTGTTGGAACATTTCCGGGGCGATTCGACGCCCCCGCCTCTATTGGAGACTGCCCCATGAAGATGACCACCGAAGAAGCATTCGTGAAGTGCCTGCAGCGCCACGGGATTGAGCACGCCTTTGGCATTATCGGCTCGGCCATGATGCCCATTTCCGACATCTTCCCTGATGCGGGCATCAAATTCTGGGACTGCGCCCACGAAGGGTCCGCCGGCATGATGTCCGACGGTTTCACACGCGCCACCGGCAAGATGTCGATGATGATTGCCCAAAACGGCCCCGGCATCACCAACTTCGTGACGGCTGTTAAAACCGCGTATTGGAACCACACGCCGCTGCTGCTGGTGACGCCACAGGCGGCAAACAAGACAATCGGTCAGGGTGGCTTCCAGGAAGTTGAACAGATGAAACTGTTCGAAGACATGGTCGCCTATCAGGAAGAAGTACGTGACCCATCCCGCGTGGCCGAGGTTCTGACCCGTGTCATCAGCCAAGCCAAGCGCCTGTCCGGTCCGGCCCAGCTGAACATCCCGCGTGACTTCTGGACCCAGGTCATCGACATCGAAATCCCTGACCCGATCGAATTCGAAGCGTCCCCCGGCGGCCAGAACTCGGTTGCCGAAGCAGCAGCAATCCTGTCCGAAGCCAAGAACCCTGTCATCCTGAACGGTGCCGGTGTTGTTCTGTCCAAAGGTGGCCTGGCCGCGTCGCAAGAACTGGCCGAGCGTCTGACTGCGCCTGTTTGCGTGGGCTACCAACACAACGACGCCTTCCCCGGCAACCACCCGCTGTTTGCTGGCCCGCTGGGTTACAACGGGTCCAAAGCTGGCATGCAGCTGATCTCGGAAGCGGACGTTGTTCTGTGCCTCGGCACGCGCCTCAACCCGTTCTCGACGCTGCCCGGTTACGGCATCGACTACTGGCCCACGGATGCGAAGATCATCCAGGTCGACATCAACCCTGACCGCATCGGCCTGACCAAGAAGGTCACCGTGGGTATCGTTGGCGACGCTGCCAAAGTGGCCAACGGCATTCTGTCGCAACTGGCGGACGATGCGGGCGACGCTGGTCGCGACGCACGCAAGGACAAGATCGCTCAGACAAAATCGGCATGGGCCCAAGAGCTGACGTCGATGAACGAAGAGCAGGACGATCCCGGCACCAACTGGAACGAGCGTGCCCGCGC